>JBEKVG010000040.1:0-11676 GCA_049514195.1 Anaerolineales bacterium
TCGCGATGATTGGCGGGGCGCTTCACCTCCATCCCTTGATTGAATTGCGCTTCGGCGTCGTCCGCCGTTTGGGGCAAGCCCGCACCCGTCTGCAGGGTATTGAGCGGATGATCGAAACGCTAAATACCTGGGGATCTCTTGAACGATTGGCTGTGCTGCACACCAATGCTGAATCCGCAGCACGGCAGTTACTGGAGGATGTCAAATCGAAAGTGGCTGTTCCCCCTTTGCTGGTCAATGTCACCACCGCCATCGGAACGCACGTTGGCCCGAATGGACTGGGGTTCGCGGTAGTGGCGGTTTCATAACCAATTTCAGTCCAAGTAATACGTCATCCTTTGCAGACCAATGGAAGGATCGAGATACTGTACCCGTACTCCAGCCGGAACACTCAAATTGATAGGAGCATAATTCAAGATGGCTTTGACCCCCGCCTCCACTAATTGGGTGGTCACCGCCTGCGCCACCGCTGCCGGGACACAAACCATTGCCACCCTGATCCCGGCCTCCCGAATGGCCTGCCCCAGCTCACGTGCATCCCGGATGGCAAATTCACCTACCTGCTCGCCAATCTTCGCCGGGTCATTGTCGAAAACCATTGCTACGCGGAAACCGCGGTCACTAAAACCCAAGTAACGCGCCAGGGCATGGCCCATATCACCCATGCCAACCAGCGCCACATCCCAAACATGTTCCACTTGTAGGATTTCACGTAGTTTGTCGACCAGAAAGGCAATGTCATATCCAGTGCCCTGCTTGCCAAATTCTCCAAATTGTGAAAGATCCTTGCGGATCTGCGCTGCCGAGATGCCGACCTGCTCGCCAAGTTCCTGAGAAGAGGTGGTTCGTTGGTTCTGCGCCTGCATACGACGCAATGCGCGCAGATAAATGGGGAGTCTGCTGACAATGATATCGGGAATTTCTCTCTTCTTCATAGCCTGCTCCCAAACATGGTTTTCACACAAACTTTACCATAAACAATACGATTGTGCAATTCTTCATTTTGGGATTATATCTGTGCTAAAAGTTCCGTCACTCTGAATGGTAACCACAGACAAAGGGAACGGGAGATAATTTCCCTCTGGATAATCCAGGTTGGGGTCTTCTGGCAGGGAAAGAAACGGGATTGCGGAAGTAAAACCCTCTGCTGAAAGGATCGCATTAGTGCGCACCTCGACACTACTCCCGCCTGACAAGCCCCAGGTCCACGAATGAGGAACGAGCGCTGCCCAATAATTCGTCGGACCGGAATAAAACGCCTGAGGGTCCACGGCCAGCGGGATACGGGTGCTCACTGGGTTGTGCGCTTGATAAAGCACTTGGATGCTATTCTCCGTCAGCCGGTATGTCTTGACCCGGTTGCCGTCTGGACTGGTGAAGGTAATCCCATCCGCGCTGATGGTTGGGGTGTAGTTAGCCCAGGTGTCGTTGTTATCTGTAAACGCACCGGGGATCACGCTTGGGTCCGCAGCCTCGCCGCGCTCCGGATGCCATTCAGACGGGTCACTCAAGCCGACAGCGAACTGCGAGGATGGTCCAACCAACTGATGCGGGCCATTTGCATCAACATAAAAAAATTGCGTCAATCTGGCTCCTGCAGGTTCCAGAACGGCAAAGAATCTCTGGCTCGCCAGAATACATTCAACATGTCCATCGCCATTCAAATCATCCGTACAACCAACACGGGGGGTCTGGTTCTTTACCCATTTTGCAGCCGCCAGGATTTCCCCCATCTGGCCAAGATAGGCACTCTGCAGGGCCTGCAGGTCCGTGTCTGCCGTGAGCGCAGTGAGCGTCAGGTACGTCTGCCAGGCGGACTGGGTGATAGCATTTTCGGGGGCGGATCGCAAATCCTCCAGCCAGGGTGGGGTACTCGCCGCGGGCGCAGATACAACCTGCTGCGTATGTGCATGGAAGGCTAATAAGTCCGGCCCTGTTAGTGGTTGTATCCACGGATGGGCAGCAATCCACTCAAAGGTAGGATAGACCATATTTGAATCGCCCCAGGTGGAATGAGGCAGACTTCCACCCAGTATCACCAGGTCGGTCGGATCAGGCGAGATGGCAGCTTTGATCAGGGCACGTCGCACATCCAGCGAAGGGCCATCTTCAGTGGCTTCGATTGCATCAGCAGATGGGAGGGGGATAAGCCGCGTCCCGCCAGAGTTCACCATATGGGTACTATCTGCGAGAGGCAGGAACCTGGCGCGGTAGCCAGGTATCGGTGCAGGCAGGCCCGAGGAGTCCGAGGAGGTGGCATAGACAAACTGGCTGGTCGGTAGACCAAAGCCGGCTGCGGATCGGCGGCTGAAATCCAGGGCTACGCTGGTCGGTTCACTGTAAGCCACGTCCGGCAGGATGAGCAGGCTGCGGGCATACAAATCCTTCAATTTGGGAATATTGCCCATAAAGCCCAGGGCAGCCAAGCTGGCAGGATTCTTGATGTCGAGCAGTGCCACCGGCACATTGTATTGCCCGGCGCCATCCAGGATATGAAGAAGACCATGGCGGTCGCCGAGCGGACCGGCATGTGCCCCGTCCCAGCGTCGCAGGGCCTGGGCAGGAGTAGTGACCGAGAAGGCATCCCAGAAAGCCACCAGGAGGGGAGCACGCTTCACCGGAGGCTGGCCATCGGAACGTACATCGTCGACTTCGTCAGCCAACCTAACCGGATCTGTTGTGTAAGTGGAGACATCCAGATGGTAACGATCACCTATGAAATACCGGTTCAGATTCACCATAATGGTATCCAACCAGTGGTTCTGGACAACCCGCGGCCAGATGGCTGGTTTCCCCTCACGGATCCCGCTGGTCTTGACCATGCCATTGGATGAAATCTCGATTATTAAAGGATTCTGCGAGAAATCCCGGTTATCCCACAGGGCAAGTTTGAGAATGTATTTATCACCGGCGTTAATATCCAGCAAGTCCACACGCACGTCCACGCTCAGTTCAGTTGTACGGGTGTAGACAGCTAGGATATCGGTGGCAGGGGTGGGGGCAACCAGTGAGTTGATGGCCCGCAGGTCAGTATAAATCCAAGGTCGGTCGACCGGCAACGATGTGCAGGAGGCAACCACCAGCAGCAGGAGGAACGCCCCAATCAAGTGCCAGATACGCAGGGGCAGACAGGAACAGGAGGTCTCGTTCACATACCTATTGTATATTAAAATGCGGGAAGCATCCGGCAAACTCGGAGATTGAACCAGTGTATAATATCTAAAAATCCACGGATGAGCAGGCCAAGTAAATCTGACCATAAGAAGCCTGAACACACTGAGTCCTTTGAAGAGCGAATTGACCTGCTCTTTGAGGAGCTATCTTTTGCGATTCAGTGGCAACGGCCCTCCATACTACTGGTCTTTTATGAATCAGAGTATTTGCGAGGCAGGGCAGAACTCGCCCTCGAAAAACGTCTAGCCAAAATTGGTCAACAAGTGGTGCAATTCAGGGTGGATGAAAGGCATTTCGATATTCCTCTGTTGCTCTCCCAACGCCCGGACCAGGATTGCTCAGTTTATTCTGTAACCGGTTTATGCCGAGGAGGCGGGAAAGAGGGTGCAAATGCTTACCGCGCCCTCAATATGCGCCGGGAGTATTTCGTGGATCATGCCATCCGGGTCATCATCTGGTTGGCAAAAGGTGAGGCGATTGAATTATCCCGGCATGCACCAGATTTTTGGGCCTTCCGTCATCGCGTGGTGGAATTCAATGACGCTTCGGACCTGGAATATCTAGCGATACCAGCCAATGAATTGTCAGAAGGCAGTCAGGGATTTCCAGATCAGCCTGGAAATCTTGACGAACAGATCGAACAGAACGAAGCATTGATCAGAAAGCTTCCCAAACAAGCCGAATCCTTGGCAAGTCATCTGGAACTGCTTTCTACATTGGCATCATTGTACCGGGCAAAACATGCATACGATCAATCCGTCCGGCGGTCGAAACAAGGCATCGTTATCGCCAAACAGTTGAACAATACTGCGTTGCTGGCAAAATTGTGGGGAAATTTGGGGGCGGTCCATCTGGATATGGATCAATTTGCCAAAGCCATACGAGCCTTCTGGAAAGCCATTCGAATTGATCCCAAGGATTCCAGCCTATGGATTGGGCTGGGACGGACCTACTTTGTACAGGGTCGTTTAGAAGCTGCACGGAAAATTTTCAAAAGAGCCACCAAGGTCAACCCTCAGGATGCTAATGCCTGGATCAATCTTGGACATGTCTTTCGTATAGAGAAGCGTTTCTCTGATGCTATAATTGCATTTCAGCAAGCCACCCAATTGGATTTGCAAAATCCTTCGGCGAATTCATCCTTGGTGGCATGTTACCGTTTATTAGGGAAGGATGACCTGGCCGAAGAACAAATTAAACTTACACGTAAAATCATGGAGAATGAGACTGAATATAATAAGGCTATCTTCGAGTCGGTTTGTGGAAATACCATAGAAGCCATAGAACTGCTTAATATAGCCTTGGAGAAGAAACAGGCAGGAGTGAATTGGGTTCGTCACGACCCCAATCTCGATTTCATCCGTGATGATCCAGGTTTCGGAAAGCTATTGGGCTTAGGTGACCTGATATCGAGGAACAATGAAATTGAGAAGTGATTTGGAATATTGTTTTTCACCAGGAAGTAATTTTTAGGTAACGTTGTAAGTTCACATTGAGAATCCTTCTTCAGAAAGTGACCTTTGCATGGCAATTGGAATTGTTTTATTCACCATAGCAGTTGCTGTAACCATTGCCATATTGGTCCTCCGAAAGCGGAAAGTACGTGGGGCCACAAGCCTAATCGTCTTTTCATTTGCGCTGACCATCTGGGCTTGTGCGTATGGTTTTCTCCTGATTGATTTACCATCGAGCGGTCGAATTTGGCTGGCGGTGGTCTACCTAAGTGCAACTGTCACGTCAACCGCTTTATTGACTTTCATTCTTGCTTACACCAATCACGAAGAGTGGTTGGGCAAGTGGGGTATCATCCTTTTATGTCTGGAACCACTGGCAACTCAGATATTGTTCTGGACGAATTATTGGCAAGGGTTCTCTACTGGTTATAAGTTGACCAACACAGGAATAGTTTTGGCCTCCAGTCCCTGGTATTGGATTAACGCCTCCTATTCCGATGGTTTATTGATTCTTGCATTTATCCTGTTAACCCAGACTTTTCTCCATAAGTCAAAGCAGTACATGCTGCAGTCTATGACGATCGTCATTGGAATCTTCATCCCGATCCTGACGAAGATTCTTAGTTTAGCTGTATTTGCCCTCATCCTCAATCTGGAACCACCCCTGATCTCTTTTGCCATTACGGGTCTATTGCTTGTTTATAGTGTCTCCCATTTTAAATTACTGGACATTGCCCCCATTGCACGTGATGATGTTATTGAAAATATGAGCGATGGCTGGATGGTATTGGATCGCAATAATCGGATCGTGGATATGAACCCGGCCGCAGAAGCTCTCGTCAGAGTGTCACGTGAACAAGCTTTCGGTAAGCCGGCGGAAGATATCTTACAGAATTGGCCCAAGCTCGATCAGGAACCTTCCGTTCGGGAGCTGGAAATAAAAGGAAGCGTGAGATTGCATGGGGAGTTGCGTTACCTCAGTGTGCGCATCCTGCCACTGGTCCGCTCACCGGAGCAACTGGTGGGTAAGGTCGTTCTATGGCGCGACATCACTGACCATAGAATGTCTGACAACGCCCGCCAACGAGCTAGAGATGAAATGTTTGTCCTCCTGCACTCCATCTCCAGCTTGGCGTTCCGAACATTGAGCCTGAACGATTTTCTAGCGGAAACCAGCTCCCAAATTATGTATTCATTTCAAAGCCAGGCCAGCCTGATTATCCTGCTGGAAGAGACCCATTCAAAAGCAGGCGAACCCAAGTATTATCTGGCAGCTCACCAGGGGATTGCTCAGAATAAGCTTGGTCACCTATCTTCTTCACCAGAAGTAGCCAGGATCGTGGCACAAATCCTTGAAAGCAAGGAACCGTTCTTTGTTCCGGATGTATCGACCGATCCACGCCTGCCTCCAACCATGCAACAATCAGGCAACAAGTCCCTGCTGATGCTCCCTTTGACCACTGGAGAGCAGATATTGGGTGTGATTGGCCTGATCCGGAAAAGTGGTCTACCTTATGGTAAGGACGAGATTACCCGCCTATCGATCGTTGCCGAGGAGTTGGCTTCCTTCATCAGCAGTGGCCGCCAGCGCCAATTGGCCATCGCTCTGGAGGAGCGGCAGAGACTGGTCCACGATTTACACGATTCTATATCCCAGAAGCTATATGGCTTGGTGACGTTAACTGAAGCCGCCCAGGCCAGTTTGGAGACCGGGTCAACCGTGCAGGCGGCTGAACTTTCTCGCATTGGAGAGAATGCCAGGCAAGCTTTAAAGGAGATGCGCTTGTTTCTTTTTCAAATGAAGCCCGTGGATCTGGAGCACGCCGGGCTGGTGGCAGCCCTGCACGAACGACTGGCCGCGGTGGAAGGGCGGGCGGACATCAAGGCTCGACTCTTGGCAGATGATGATATCGACTTATCCTTGGAAAAAGAAACTATGTTGTATTATATTGCACAGGAAGCATTAAATAATATAATGAAGCATGCGAATGCCTCGTCGGTGACGATTCTTCTGAAGAAACGAAAGGCCTCTGTTTCACTTGAAGTCATGGATGACGGTTGCGGTTTCGATCCAAAGATCACAGGAAAAGGCGGCATGGGATTACGGATTATGCAGGAAAGGGTTGCCAAGATAGATGGTAAATTATTTATCAAATCAGTCCCCGGAAAAGGTACAAAAATAATCGTAACAGTTGGGAATAGCAAGGCTCCTCATGCAGTTAAAAGCGAGGAAAACAATGAATAAAATTCGTATACTCGTAGTGGATGATCAGACCGTAGTTCGGGAAGGATTGGCAGCAATCCTCGCAAACTATTCAGACATTGAAGTGGTCGGCCAGGCAGCTGATGGGATCCAGGCCTTGGAAGTTATCAAACAAACCAAGCCGAATGTTGTTTTACTCGACTTGGTCATGCCTGGTCTGGATGGACTTGCTACGATCCCGAAAATCAGGGAAATTGCACCAGGCGCGCGTATCCTGGTTGTAACTAGTTTTGCCGAGTCTGATCGGGTTTATCAGGCTATCAAGGCTGGAGCCTTGGGCTACATTCTAAAGGACGCCACGCGCGAGCAATTGCTACAGGCCATCCGGGATGTGGCGCAAGGACGGGCATCCCTGCAACCTTCCATCGCAGTAAAGCTGATTCAAGAGATTAATCACCCTTCCGAGTTACTCTATACCGCTGATCCGCTCACGCGGCGCGAACTGGAGACGATACGCTTGATTGCGCGCGGTCTCAGCAACCAGGAAATCGCTGCTGAACTTGTCGTTAATGAACGCACCATTGCGAAATATGTCAGCAGCATTCTGGATAAACTCCATCTTGCCAATCGCACGCAGGCTGCATTATATGCTTTGCGGGAAGGAATAACGGGGTTGAACGAGGAGTAGAACTTTTCCTAGGGGTGGAAAATATCATCCAGCTATTATATTTGTCAGTCTGCGCCTCATGACAGAAGAAGAGTGGGCGTATGGACACAAACAATATGTATTAGTCAGGGATTGTGGGCGGATCAAGGGCAAAGATAGATTTTTCCTTCTGGATATTTTCCATAGACTTTCAATCCCTTGAACAGATTCTGGCGCTGGTTGTCTGGTATGTCACCTACATTGCTCCGGAATTGGGATGAAAAATCATTAAAAACCACCAATGCAGCTCCTTGGGAACAAAAAACAACCTGGGCACGGTCGCTTTGAAGAGTGCCATAAGGGGTTTTTTGAATCGGCAGAGTCGCCGGGAACGAGACCCACATCCCATAAATTGGGCGTCCTGTCCAGAGTAGAAGTAGCTGCCAGTCGTTGGAGATGACCGGCTGATTATTGGGGAAGGCGCTCACTGCCTGGATGATCTTCGAATGCCCCCAGTAGTAAGCGGTTAATCCATCGCCTTTGTGATAAAAGGTCACCTCAACCTGCGTTTGTGGGATATACCAAAACAGACAGAATACTGCAACCAGCCAGGTCACGATTTGAAAGACAAAACTCCAGCCTTTGGACCAGGCCGCCTGCCAAAGGGCAAATGCTCCGAATAGGGCCATCACACAACATACGAAAAAAGGCAGGAGCATGCGATTGTCAATATCGATTGTTGGACGGGTGAACAGGTAAGTGAGAAGCAATACGGCCACAAAAGAGAATGCTGAAAGGCCAAAGAAGGTGAAGATAGGCAGATCGGAGCGATTACCCTCCGGAACAGATCTTTTCCGCAGACGCATAATGGACCATGTGGAAAACGCCAAAATGCCAGCCAGTCCGGCACCCACCAGCGGTAATCGAAGACGATAGGTTAGAGCCAACTTGTTGCTCTGGGGAACCCAACTTCCCACGGTAGGGATGAATAAGCTCATGAAAGTTTTAAACTGGGCGGCCAATCCCTTCCAATCCAGGCCAATGTTGCGTCCTCCCAGGCTGTGGGCGCTGGAAAAATAAATCCATATTAGCCAGACCAGGACCGGCAGGCTGGCCATCAGACCGAACAAGAGCGCTTTCCTGATACGGATCCGGGGTTCCCCCAACGTGAACAAAAAAACGCTCACGGCACCCGCGACAATCATGGCAATCCCGGCATAGCGGGTCACTGCGATCAGGCCGATCAATACGGCACTGGTGATGAGAAGGGATATGCATTTCTTGTGCATATATGCCACCAGGCACAATCCGCCGGATAGGATCAAAAGGATGAACAATGGCTCGGAATAGGCTGAACTGAACATCCAAATCATGTTAGGAAATGTGAGCAGGAGTGCGCTGGTTATAATCCCAAGTGCCGGGGCGCGGCTGTAACGGTAGAAGATCCATCCGGCCATGAATATGCAGGCCACAAAGGCGCTTATATTCAGCCAACGGGATGCAATAATCAGATCTCCCTTAAACAGCCCGATGGCAGCCAATAATAACGAGTAAAAGGGCGGATGGATTCGAATCGGTGAAAATCTTCCATCCCCCTGGACATAGCCCAATCCCTGACCGGCATCCAGGCTGCGGGCTGTGGCAATGTATTCCACTGGATCGTTATACCCCCAGGGGCCATTCGCCGTGGTATAGATGTCAATAATGCCTCCCAAAATGCTTAATAGGATAATGACCGCCAGAATCAAATGCTGGGCAGAGAATCTTTTCATTTAAAATTCCTCAAAGCAGGTTTTACTTGTGCTGTGGTGTCAGCGCGGCAACTTCGCTGCCAGGTTCGTGCTCTACTTGCAGATACATGGTCCGGACAGTATCTTCCATCAGATTCTTCAACCGATGCCGCTCGATTCCCACTGGATTGAGCGGATTAAAAGTCACAGCCTTCCCGACTTTCACGTACCCAGCCGGGTGGACCGCCACCGGATAAAACTCCAGGCGCTCACCGGTTTCCTGGTAATACATTTCGCCCAGGCGGGCAAAACTACGCTGGAACGGTCTCATTCCCGTTTCCGGGTTTGCAGGGAGCATATTGTCCTCTGGGAAGACCAGCAGGAACTTGCCCTGCCTCAGTACATCCATGCTCAAACCCAAGGTATCGACCATACGATCGTAGTCACCTTTGAAGACCGGAATGCAGCCTAAAGATCGCAGGAGCGGTACTGTAATTTTGGATAGCCACTTGGCCACCCAGGCACTGGCCGGTGGCTTGAGATGCAGCGTCCGTTCAACAAAATCCCATTTCAACCAGGCGGCGGCTTTTTCCTCGTCCACCATGTCTGCCACAGACCAGGGGTACAGGCGCAACGGGATCGAGCAGCCTGCAGCAATCGGCCCAATGGCTTCGTGATGGTTAACGATAAAGACTGCCGGTCCGTGCCTGGGTAGGTTTTCCTCCCCCACCAGTTCCCCACCCCACATGAACAAATCCAGCACTCCCACGATGAATTGATACAGTCCGTCTTTCATGGTTCACCTACAACATGTTCAAACGCGGCAGGTATTGCAACGCTTCTGCCAGGTACGGCACCTGTATGGTCTTGCTCCCGGCCAAATTGGCAATTGAGCAAGCCAGTCTGAGGACACGATGATAGGCTCTTATCGACAATTGTAACCGATTCATGACCATTCGTATCAGGGTCTTGACAAGGGTCTTGCAAGTCTCTTCTAGGACATAAAGCTTGCACACCTTAGTCAGCCGCAACATTTCAAGCCTGTGCATCCCGAATTCGGGCAGTTTACCTAAGAATAGAACACCACAGTGGGCTAAAGAAGTCGATACTTCCGCGATAGACGATGCGATCTACATTGGCAGCCTCGGAGCCTCCCCCAAAGCCAATTCCTCTGCTATCCAGAATCTCTTATCAGGCGAGATAAAACGACCACACCATAAGCCGCTAGGGTAAACCTATCCTCAAGATTCTGTCCGCTCAAATGGTCGTATGTCTTCCAGGGTAGGTGGATGGACTGGTCTCTGCGCGCATGGTTGATAAGGAAATAGATTTCCTGACCATCGGGTCGTATCCGTGTGCGTATTTCGACGTCAGGAGGCGTTTCAATGTCGCGCAGGTTGGCGTTTTTTAGGATATGGTCAATCAATATTTGCTGGGAAGCTTCGTCGAGCCAGGCGCCAACGTAGTAGATCAAGCCGTTTCCATCCGTCCGGACCGTGATGGCTGGCTGCCCATCCAGCCAACCATTGGAGGCCTGATACTTACCAATAACACTGGTCGCTTGTTTGTCCAGAATATTCAATCGTTCGCCCCATATTTTGGCTGAACCGTCGAAAATCGTTCCATTTACAGGTACATTCTCATCCAGGGCATAATAATCTTCCACTTCCACGCCAGCCATTTCAGACAACGCACCCGGTTGTCGGGAGGGTAGGAGAGCGTTGTAGCGGTCTCTCATCCCACAACGGGCTGTCAGAACAAGCTGCCCGCCCAGACGGATGAATTCTTTCAAGTTTTGGACACGTCTCTCGTCCAATAAAATCAACGCCGGGGCAAAGACGAGCCGGTAACCGGCCAGGGGTTCGTCAGCAAAAATCACATCCAAGGGGATGCCGTGGGCCGCCAACGGACGGGTAAAATGGTTGAAAAATGCAACGTAATCAAATTCCTTGTGATGGCGCTGGAAATCGATGGACCAGCGACTATCGTAGTCGTTCAGGACGGCAACCTTTGTCTTGACAGTGGAACCGGCCACCAGGTCTGAGATTCTGGTGAATTCCTGCCCGATCATCTTTACCTCAGCATAAAACGGACGCGGCCGCCCGGCTTGATCCACTAGCGTGCCATGATATTGTTCCTGGCCTCCCAGGGCCGATCGCCATTGCCAGTAGAGCACAGCGTCCGCGCCGTGGGCCACTGCCTGCCAGGCCATCGTCCGGGCTTCCCCTTTGTTCAGGGAGTTGTTCACGTCTGACCAATTCACGTTACCCGGTTGAGTTTCCATCACCCAATAGTTTTTGTGTTTAAAACCGCGCGTCAGGTCGTGGACTACCCCAAGGCTAAGATATTCATGGTGACCGCTACCAATGTAGGCATCCCAGGAAGCCATATCCAGGTCAGTAGATAATGCATAATGGTCAAAGCCGCCGTACCAGCCCATGAAATTGTGTGTTATCCAGACATCAGGCC
>JBEKVG010000041.1:0-11541 GCA_049514195.1 Anaerolineales bacterium
TGTTGCGAAAGTGTGGCGAAGAACATGCGGTCCTGCCTTACCATTTTTATCGGTCTTGGAAAAAACCCTGCGCACGAGGATTGATACCCCTTCTCTTCCCAGTTTCTCTCCAGTGTGGTTAACAAAAAGCGCCCTTTCCCCTGGAAGGGCAGTGTTATTACGATCGGAATTGATGTATGTGCGAAGGTCATCTGCCATCTTTTTCCCAAACGGGACAAAATCTTATTTCCCCCATTTTGCTCTTGTAAAGCCCTGAAATAAAGGATATTATAAATTCAGGCGATGATCTAATAATCGACCCAATTATTTCTGATGCTTTGTTAGGAAATGACAGATATGGCAGAGACATTACAGGCTCGAATGGAAAAATTGCGCCTCTCGATCAAGGGGCTCGAGGCGCAGCGCGGCGTGCTGGGGGATGAGATTATCAATCCAGCCCTGGAGACTTTGCGGGGGCAACTGGCTGTGCTGGAGGAACAAGCTGCAGCCCAGACAGTCCCGGCCGAAGAACGGCGCCTGGTCACGATCCTGTTCATGGATATGGTCGGTTCGACCAGTAGGGCGGAAAAGCTGGATCCCGAAGAGTGGCGCCAGGTGATAGCCAGGTTTCATAACGCACTGGGAGAGGCGATCACTGCTCACCACGGGACAATAGCCCAATACCTGGGGGATGGGCTGCTGGCTTTCTTTGGGTCAAAGGAAGCCAGCGAGTCTGATCCGGAAAACGCCATCCGGGCTGCCCTGGAAGGGCAGGCAAGCGTGACAGCTCTGCTTTCTGCAGAGAAGGTGCAGTTGCGTGCTGGCATTCACAGCGGGCTGGTGGTGGTGGGCGAGCTGGGGGAAGCCTCCCACAAGGAGTTCACTGCCAGCGGGGATGCCATGAACCTGGCAGCGCGCCTGCAATCGGCTGCGCCTCCTGGTGGGATCTTGATCTCCCACGATACTTACAGCTACGTGCGCGGTGTGTTTGATGTGACCCCGTGCCCGCCATTAACGGTGAAAGGCAAGAGCGAACCGCTGCAGACCTACCTGGTGCGGCGGGCCAAGCCGCGCCCCTTCCGCACGGTGGCACGCGGCGTGGCTGGCATTGAGACGCGCACAGTTGGGCGGGAGCAGGAAATGCAGGCGCTGCAAAACGCCTATCTGCGGGTGTACGAGTGCCCACTGCGTGGGTACGATGGCCCACTGCGTGGGTACGGGGGGCATGGCATGGTATGGGCGCAGCTCCTGGGTGACCCCGGGGTGGGAAAAAGCCGCCTGCTGGAAGACATGGATGACTGGATGGATCAGCGCGAAGAAACCTTCCGCCTGCTGCGTGCCAGGTCTTTTCCGGATGATGCCAACCAACCGTTTGCGCTGGTGCGGCGGATGTGGTTCGATCGCTTCCAGATCGCCGAAGATGCACCGCTAGCCCAGGCAGAAGCAAAATGGGTCGAGCGCTTTCGAGAATTTTCTGGACTGGAGGAATATGAGGAACCGGCGCATAGCCTGGGATTGCTGGTGGGCCTGCCTTTCCTGGACAGCCCGCATATCGGAGCCATGCGCAGCGATCCCACGCAAGTGAAGGGACGGGCGCTGGTTGTCAGCCGTGAGTTGATCAAGGCAGTCCGCCAGGAATACCCCGTGGTAGTCATGCTGGAAGACCTGCAGTGGATGGATGCCGCCTCCTGGGAGTACTTGATGGAAGTATTCCTGGAGGGAGAGGCAGGGGGACAGTCGAATGGCGTGTTCATCCTGGGAGCAGCCCGTACGGAATGGCACCCGCCGGAGCAACTGGCGGCGCTGTTCAAGAGCTCTCTGCCTGATAATAACGGAGGCGAAAAATGGGGGTTGCAGATCCCACTGGCGCCGCTGACCGACCATGCAACACGCCAGCTGGCAAAGGAGATCTTCCAGCGGGTGGAGGATATTCCGGAGCAGATCATCGATCTGATCGTCGAGCGCTCGGAAGGCATGCCATACTATACCGAGGAGATGGTCAACTGGTTCATTGACCGCGGCATCCTGGACACACGTGGCGAGCGGTGGCGCTTCTTTCCGGAAAAGCTGAAAGAACAGCCACTGCCGGCCACCCTGCAGCACCTGCTGTTGACCCGGCTGAGCAACCTTTCACAGCCGGAGAGAGCCGCCCTACAGCGCGGGGCGATCTTTGGAAGACGTTTCTGGACTGGGGGCGTGGAGGCTTTAGGTGTATCTGGCGGGGCGGAAGTGCTGGGTCACCTGCAGCCGCGCGGCTTTGTGGAGAGACAACCCGGATCGAGGTTCCAGGGCGATACCGAATGGAGCTTCCACCAAAATCTGCTGCAGGAAGTGACCTACGAAAGCGTGCTAAAGCGCGAGCGCGCCGCGCTGCACAAAGTGGCGGCCGGCTGGTTGGAAGGACAGGCACGCCAGGCCGGGCGGCTGGATGAGTTTGCCGGGCTGCTGGGCGATCACTTTGAGAGGGCTGGAGAATTCAGTACGGCAGCAGATTGGTACCTGCAGGCGGGCAGGGGTGCATTCAACCAGGGGGCGCTGCGTGAGGCAGTGAATTTTTACACCCATGCGATTGAGCTGCTCCCACCGGTAGACCGGGAACGGCGCTGGCAGATCCTGCTGGGGCGAGAGCATGCTCTTAACGTGCTTGATGATACTGAGCCCTGGAAAGCGGATGTTATTGCCATGCAAGAGCTGGCCCGCTCTTTCAATGATGATAATTATCTGGCCGAGGCAATTTACCGCCAGGCGGGATTATGCAATCGTATCGGGGACTATAACACCCTCAACCAGGCCAACCAGGAAGCGCTCGTTGTCGCAAGACGCTGCGGGAATGAGGCGATCGAGGCCAAAACGCTCGCGCGAATTGGCATTGCGTGTATAAATCGAGGTGATAAACCTACTGGCATACAAAATATCGATGAAGCCCTGCAGCTGGCTCGCCGCCTGGGTGATGAAAGTGTCCTGTCCATTGTCCTTTTCGATGCGGCTTATTGTTACAGTGGATTAGGTGACTATGCCAGGAGTATTCCGCTGCAAATCGAACAGATCGAGTTGGATCACCGCCTGGGAAACCGTAGCCACGAAGCAGCGGGGCAGGGAAACTTGGGGTCCAACTATGCGCAGCTGGGGTTGTATAAACAGGCCCGATCGATCATCGAGCAAGGCTGTACGATTGACGAAGCCCTGGGTTCTCGCCGTGATCTGGCATATGACTTAGAGAACCTCGGGGATATTTATCTGGCTACTGGCGACCTGCGCAAAGCACGCCAGTTGGCGGAGAAAGCCCTGCAGGAAATCCCCCATTCCCAGGATACCCGGTTAAAAATCTTTACATCGCTCGTCTTAGGAAGAATACTGTTGGCGATCGGCGATGCTCCCGGCGCATCCAGGCGCTTCAGCGAAGCATGCGAGATTGCCTTGAGCCATGGGTCGGCTGCCCTGGCCTACCAATCTAAAGCCTGTCTGTCCACCTGCGCCCTTATGCTGGGGCAGTTGGACGAGGCACTTAAGTATGTCCGCGAAGTCTGGGATTATCTGAAAGAACACGGCTGGATAGGGATGGAAAACCCCGGGAATGTCTACCGTAGCTGTGCCGAAACTTACGATGCCTTGGGTGAAGTGGAAAACACCCAGGAGGTCATTGAGAGCGGGCACCAGGCTTTGATGGAAATAGCGGAGAAGATCACGGTGCAGGAATGGCGGAAGTCCTTCCTGGAAAATGTACCGGATAACCGGGCACTTATGGAGATGTGGGAACGCAGGAAGCTGTGATGCCTGCTTTCAATCGTAACTTTCTTCCTCCTGACCGCAGAAAATCAAAACGATACTGACTTAGCCTGGTCAATCCGAGTACTGCATCACGAAGGTTAAGGACATACTGCTCATCTCTTTGGTTAATTCTATCGCCGGTCATTTGGCTTGTTTTCACCCGGTAGAAAACGCCACTCCCCTTAAGATCGCTGTTTTGGGCTATAAAATTCCCCACATTTTCAAAGAACATATTGGTTATGACTTCGGCTATTGGGTCCCAATAAACACAGATCCATTGTTCTTTCCACAATAGATACCTTCTGGTTTTTAAAAATCAAGTGTTACTTCTGCGTTTTCATTCCAGACTTGAAGGTATTGAAATCCATAGAACATCACTACAGGGAGAGAATATCTGCCAATTCTTGTCTTGATGGATTTCACTCTCCGGGGATGAATTTAGTTTCAGGCGCCTGAAACTATACTCAGGTGGTAGGATCGACGAATATAGTCAATATTTCCGCCCATCGGCCACGGGCAACCTGGATATCGTTCCAGTCTCTTACGGCATGTAAGTGCTTGCAGGCGCACTACAGCAGCCGGCGAAGAGGGGTACCCCTGGGGGGTTCACCTGATGTCGTGGTACCTTTTGAATATATGCTCTCACCCAACCGAGCCAAAATCGAATGGATTTTGCACTTTACAAATCCTGTTCCAGGTATTACACGAATAAGAAAAACTATTGCATTTTGCCAGGAATTGTGCGATGATTAGTAGCAACGTCGCCAGTCCCTTTACTGAGCCAATCCTTTGAGCAACGCAAGAAATGAAAGGATTAGTTCTAAAAAGGAAATCCCAAAGAGTGACATTGGATTAAGTCGGTAAGCAACAGATGAATTGAAGGAGGTGTTAGTATGGCAACATTTATGATGTTTGGAAAATATTCGCGAAATTCAATTAAGCAAATCAGCGAAAAACGCACTGAGAAAGCTAAAGAGTTGGTCAAGAAGAATGGTGGAGAAATAAAATCGGGTTATGCGCTACTCGGGGAAACCGACCTTGTTCTCGTTGTGGAACTCCCAGATGTGGAACAAGCGATAAAGACCTCTGTCGCGTTATCAAAGATGCTAGGTATCTCATTCACAACCTCACCAGCAGTAACTATGGAAGACTTTGACAAATTGATGGAATTTGTGTAAAGTAATTAAATCAGCCATAGAGTGGGCTTCTTTACAATCAAGTTATGAAATGAAATTGGGAAACATTTGTAAATGAAAGGCTCTTTGGGATTTCCCACCATTGTGATTTCAGTCAATAGAAATTAGACGTAGAGAAGTTTGGCGCTGCCCACAGATTACCTCAATGTCAAGAGGTGAAGGGGAAAATGATTAAGGACTGACGATCTGCATGAGAACAGCCGTGAGAGGGTTCCCCTTCGCGGCTGTTTTTCTTTTCCTGGCAATGTTCGTCACTCCACTAAATCGACAGATACAAATTACCGTCTATAGGTTACGGGGCGTCCCATTGCCGGCAATTCCATGATACATATGCGTGTTTGCAAAATCCGTCTTAATAATATGTTAGTATGCGATAAATAAGGCTTGTATTATCCTATTACTAGTGTATAATGCATATAACGTTCTCAGGTCAGGGAACGCCGCCCGACATGCTGACCAACATGGTCCAAGACTGAACTGGCGGGATGCTCCAATCTCCATCTTCCCGTTCCTTCTTCCTTTCTCCATAGTCTGCGCCTCGCCGTGAGGTGCAACCTACTCGAAATAAGGAGAAATACCCATGAATACGTTTACTGTTACCACCTTTATCAATCGCCCTGTGCAAGAGGTCTTTGACTTCACCATCGACCCGGCCAATGCCGTCAAGTGGCAAGCCAGCACCATCTCTGCCGAATGGTCCTCCAAAGGTCCTACCGGCGTGGGATCGGTCATCCACCAGGTCGGCCGGTTCCTGGGTCGTGAAATGGAAACAAATGCCGAGATCAATCAGTGGAACCCGCCCAGCCTGTGGAGTCAGAAAGCAAACAACGGCCCGCTGAAGATCGAAAATACGAACAAATATGAGTCGAAAGATGGCGGCACACTGCTGACCCAGACCTTCCAGGGTGAGGTCGGCGGCTTCTTCAAGATTGCCGAGGGCCTGGCGTTCAAGCAGATGCAAAAGGAGCTGGAAGCGGATTGCAGCCGGCTGAAGAAACTGCTGGAAGCCGTGTAGTAGGCACGTTGTTCCAGGGAATAATCTCATTATCAGTGATATAAGGCGTCTTCAAAGAGAGGACGCCTTTTGCTGCCCGGGCCTAGCAAACAGGCATGAACCAATGTTACCTTTCCAGCGGGCGGGTGGGGCTGTACTAAGCTAGACTTTAGAGAATAAAATACTTTGCAAATCATAGCACAAATGTTTGCGTATTTTAAGTATACAGTACCCATATTTAAAAAGTGCCAACCATGTAAATGACTTACGATCTGCAGGAAAACAGCCGTGTGAGGTTTCTCCTTCGCGGCTGTTTTGCTTTTCCTGGCAATGTTCGTCACCCCACTAAATCGACAGATACAAATTACCGTTTATGGGTCGCTGGGTGCCCCATTGCCAGTAACTCCAAGATAACATTCCTCGCACTTACCAAGCGGGGTTTTATTTTAATTTTCACCCACGCCCCCCCAGATGCACTATAATGACTGTACAAATCGAAAGCGGCAACAAATGGGATATAGACGCAGATATGGATTTTCTTGGAGTTGGAAACGGGCGCTCGGTATAAGTGGAATGAGGGGCAGGATAGCCCGGACAACAGGCATTCCGACCACTAGAAGCGGCTTAGAACGCAAGGTTGGCAGACTTTTTCTGCCCAGATTGCATAGACGCCGCAGAAGAAAGTATTGGTGAAACAACCTCCCCTTTCGGGGGGCTTTGAGTTTCAGTCGCCTGAAACTATGATTGTTTACTCTGCTAATCTTGTTTACTGAATTACCCCTACTTCCTTGCTTGCATTTTCATCGTCCGCCAATACAGCGGGATCCTGACAGCTTTTGGCTCTCGGCAATTACATTTGGGCTGGCTTGACCCCGAAATTAACGGTGACAATGGCACAATCATCCTTCGCCGCTCCGGGGTGAACAAAGTTCCCAGGCCGCCCAACGCATACTTGCAAAGAGACTAGCACGGCAGGACGATGATGATCAGATCCACACCATAGCCTGCCAGGTCTGCCATGCGCGGCGGCGGAGAGTGTAGACTTGGAGACCTGGAGCTTCTTGGCTATCTTGGCATAGCTCCAGCCTTTGGCTCTCAGCTCTATAAATTGATCCTTGAGCTCCTGTTTGCCAGGCTGCTCCATGAGTACCATAAAGCTGCTATCCTGCCTCGTGAGTGCCATTAGTCATTCCTTAGGGCGTTTGAAGATAATCATCCAGTTTAATACCCCCCGTCAAAGTTTGTGTAATTGGCAATGGAAGTGATTTCCCATCCTTCCATGCCTGCTTGTTGTAGAAATTCTCCAAGAGTTCTCATTTCAGTGTAGTATGGGGTTTGATTTATTTTGTTTATATTGCGATTTCTATCGACTTCTGCAGTTAAATATTCCCATTTTTGCATTTTAGCCTCCTTATTTTCTATGTCTGTAATGCATAGTTTATGGACATATCTCAACCTTGATACTTTCTGCGGAAACGGATATGAAGGTTTTCTGATGCAAAAGGCTCCCAGCCATCATCAAGGAGATATGGATAAACATCATAGCCATAGGTTGTCCAGGCTGGTTTACTCATTCCTTTTGTCTTAAAATATTCTCCCAAATCCATCTTCTTGACTGCTGTGCTTGGACTGGCAAAGATTACATGATTTCCATCTACCCAGCATATCTCCCACTTGTCTGTCATATCATCTCTCCTTTTTCTCTGGCTGGCTCTCGGCCTCTCCCTGGCTGAAGTATTCCTTCAGTCTCTCACCATATACGAATTTCTTTCAGGCATTGTTAGAGTTTATATAATCAAGCATATTGGTTACTGGGGCGTTAGTTTTCTCACCTGGAATAAAAACGATGTCATCCCGTTCACAATAGTAAAGCTTTTCCCAGCGCGATGTGGCTTGTTTCCACTGTTGATAAGCATTGTTAAGACTAGCCTGTTGCTGCATTGCTTTTTCTTGCCTTTTCTTTCGTGGAATAACCCAGACTAAGAATAGAACTATAGCAACGGGAATTAAGATTACTCCTGAAACTCCGCAGACCGCGTAATCCGATGAGTTAGTGCTAGCGAGAACAATACCAACAATACCTAAAACCATCGAGATAATAGAAATTATTAATAGCGACCTGGTTGATCTAACCTTTGATGGAATGAGTGGAGAAGGCGGAGGAGCTAAGCGGCGAGCTAGATCGGATGTTTGTACGGTCTTTACTGGAACATTTACAGTTTGGAGATGGGCATGCCCTTTACTATCTGTGTATACCCGTTGTTGTTGAACGACACTCTCTGACTGGCCAGTCTGGCTTTTTATTATTGCTGAGACTTTTTCGGACCGATCATTCCTCTTACATAAAGGGCATCTTGCAAATGCCTCAAGAGTGACAGAACCGTTCGTATCACGCCGAATAATATGTTCGGTTCCACAATATTGGCAGATCACAGTATCTGTACCAGGATCAACTTGTAGGTTTCCCCCACAATTTGGGCAAACAGCAGGAATTAAAGCAGTATCCATGATGTGACCTCCTAATTGGAGAAAAAGCTCCTTGGGCTCTGTCGCTGAACAGTCTGGCAACTGTTAAAATATTCTTTGGATCGGTGCAAGGAGCAAGGAGTATTATAGCAGGGAGGAAGGAATAAGGATGGGGAATACCCTTTCTAAAATCCCATCTCTTTCGCCTCCGGGCAATACTTTTCGTGATGGGATCCGCCGCAGATCTGGCAGGGAACTGGGGAAGAGGCCGCTAGTCCTGGTCAACGGTGAGGCGGGTCACGATCTCGGCATAGATGCGATAGAAGAAGTAGGAAATTCGGCGATAGAAGCGCATACTAATAATCCCATTCCTCATGGGCCAACGGTGCACGGTTCAACTCGTCACGATATTGCCGCCAGGAGGGCAAGAATTTATTCATATAAGCCATAAAGTTCTCATTATGATGCCGCTCAAGCAGGTGGACCATCTCATGGACAAGAATATATTCCACGCTCCGGGGAGGTTTCTTGGCCAGCTCCAGATTGACCCAGATACGGCGCTGGTCGATGTTGCAGGCTCCCCACTTGGTTTTCATCTGCTTGATGCCCAACTCACCGACCTCCACGCCGATGACCTGCTCCCATTTTGCGATCAAAGGAGGGATCAAGCTACGCAGGTATGCACGATACCAGGCTCGCATTTGGCGTTCACGTTGAGGTAGAGCGCTTCCGGGGCGCACATACAAATCCAGGGTCTTTTTGTTACGGATAACTACCCGACTTGGTCCCTCTCGTTCAATGACATTCAGCAGATACCGCCGGCCTTGGAAAAAATGGCTCTCACCGCTGACGTATTCCCGCATGGACTGGCGATCCTGTTCCTGGAACTTGAGCTGCTGGCGTTTGATCCAGCCCAGTCTTGCAATAACGGCCAGGCGTACGGCCTCGTCGTTCAGCAATAAGGGCACAGCCACGCGGACCCTGCCATTGGGCGGATAGACCGCCAGGTGCAGGTTTTTGATATCTTTGCGAACGACATCCACCGCCAGGCCATTGACTTCAATTCGATGCATATCAGTACTCATGTTGGTTCTTGACCAGTTCGAAGATGCGCTCAACATCGGCTTCGTTGCTGACTTGTTCAGCAATGACATACTTAATTTCGCGTTCCTTGATCTTGTTCCCTCGCCAATCAGCATGACGGGTACTCAAGATTTTTTTATCAAGGGCCAGCGCCAGGGCTTCGTTATTACCCAGGTTATCATAGAGAGCCCGACGGGCGGCGGTGTTAAGCGTGCGGGGATAGCTGATCCCCCCGCCAGCAGGGTTAGCGATCTTGCGGGTCAGTTCGACCAGTTTCGCAAGATATTCCTCATATTTTTGAGCCTGCATTTTTCGTTCACGGATCAGATCGGTCAGGAGTTCTGACATGTGCTCGTAGTATCTTGGGTTGATAGGCTGTTCGTCGATGATGACACGCCGCAGGTTGTTCTCAATCGCTTCCGCCATGGCTTCGTGATTGGCAGAGATACTTGCAGGCAGTTCCTTGAATGCATTCTCTCCGCGCTCAACGATCAACTTGATCAGGGTTATATCATCAAAA
The DNA here is from genome assembly GCA_049514195.1 of Anaerolineales bacterium. Classification (GTDB taxonomy): domain Bacteria; phylum Chloroflexota; class Anaerolineae; order Anaerolineales; family Villigracilaceae; genus UBA877. Next base: position 10,007 of record JBEKVG010000041.1, read on the forward strand.
GCCGAGATCTTGCGACTGTCTTCAGCCTGAATGTAAGTGTCAATCAGGTGGCGCATGGCGGGTTCATACATCTTCATATCGACATAGTCGCCGCTGGAAAGCTTGACCTCCAGGCGCACTTTCTCGAAGTAATCCACTTCCCCTCGAATGGTTTCAATCTCGGCCTCAGTGTAGCCGGCCTCTGGCATTTCATTGGCCAGGTTGGCATAGGCGCGGATAAGCGATGCGGTCAGCTTGTAAAGTGCGATGCGTTTGGGTTCGTTGTCTTTCAACGCATCCTTATCAGATGTGTCCCGGGCGCAGAAATAATGCTGGTATTCCAGGGTGCCCTTGGGTGGGGCAACGGGTTCACATAGGGCTTTGATCGCTTCCCTGGCTTCATCGAGGTGTTCTTTGGCCTTGTCGAGCCGGTTGCTAAGCAAACCTATCACATCTTCTTTGTCAAAGGCATCGAATGCGCCGGAGGTGTAGTCCTTGACCGCCCCTTCGAGCGACTGGAACAGATCCTTGTAATCGACGATGTATCCGTATTCCTTGTCCTCGCTGTCGAGGCGGTTGACGCGGCAGATGGCCTGGAACAGGCCGTGATCCTGCATATTCTTGTCGATGTAGAGGTAGGTAGCGGGTGGGGCATCGAAACCGGTCAGCAGTTTATCGACCACGATCAGCAGTTTCATCTGGCCGGGTTCTTTGACGAATTTCTTCTTGACCTCCTTTTCAAACTCATCAACATCCTTCCCGTTGAGCATCTTGTTGTAGATCTCGTATTGCTCCAGTTTTTCGGTCAGGCCCTCACCGGTCTCTTCGCCCTTGATATCTCCATGATAGGGCCTGTACGAGGTGACGATCGCGCAGCGGTCAAAGCCATGCGATAGAAAGAGCTCGTAGAACTTGCAAGCCTGGTAAATGCTGCCGGAGATCAGCAAAGCGTTGCCATGCCCGCTCTGCAGACGGTCACGCGTTGCCATGTCGAACAGGATATCAGCGACAATTTTCTCAAGCCTGTCTTTTGAACTCAGCACGGCCTGCATGGTGCCCCAGCGTTGCTTCAGTTGGGCACGCGCGATGTCCGTCAGGCCACGCGTCTTGCTCTCGAACCACAGGTCGATCTTTTCCTGGGAGGTGATGTACTGCTCGATGTCACGCGCTTCATAGCGCAAGTCCAGCACCACCCCGTCCTTGACGGCTTCATCATACTTGTAGGTGTGGATGTAGCTACCAAAGATTTCGATACTTTTTTGTTTATCAGCTTTCAGAAGAGGCGTGCCCGTGAAGCCGATGAAAATAGCCTCCGGAAGAATTGCCTTCATGGCCTTGTGCAGCTCACCCGATTGGGTGCGGTGACATTCATCCACAAAGACGAAGATGTCGCCTTTGGCTTTGAAATCCGGCGGCAGGTTATTCTGCAGGTCTTTGATATAAGCGGCAATATCTCCTTCTTCACGGTTGCCAAACTTATGGATCAGGGAACACATTAACCAGGGTATATTCTGGTTGAGGCAATCGATCAAATTTGCCCCACTCGTGGTGCGATG
>JBEKVG010000042.1:0-11345 GCA_049514195.1 Anaerolineales bacterium
CAGCTCCAAGGGGAAGAGGCGCACCAGTCATAATGCGGGCACATTGGCCAGGCTCAAGTGAGGTTTCGGACCAGGATCCGGCACGGATATCAGCAACCACAGCTAGGGTGCAGGGAGTGGTAGAGCTGGCACCAGCAACATCGGAAAAACGAAGGGCAAAACCATCTACGGAAGAATTGTCGAAGGGGGGGATGTCGATTGGTGCGGTGATATCGCTTGCCAGGACACGACCAGCGAGGTGATCGATGGGCAGGTTGGTTGTTTCAACCGGCTTGAAGATCGCCAGGATACTTGTGAGAGCCTCGGATACGCTTAACATAAATGTAGCCGCTCCTGCGAAAGCGGCGACATTATACCATGTGCGAGGAAACAGGCAAGTTGGATCTAGCCGTTCTTTTGCTGGAACTCTTTCATGAACTTGACAAGGGCTTCGGAGGCTTCAACAGGCAGTGCATTGTAAAGAGAGGCACGTATCCCGCCGACCGAGCGGTGACCTTTGAGGCCGATCAAATCATTCTTCATAGCCTCACTGGCAAACTGGTCTTCCAAGGCCGCGTTGGGCAGGCGAAAGGTGACGTTCATGCGGGAACGGTTCGAACTAGCATGACCCTTATAGAAACCACCGGATTCATCGATGGCTTTGTAGACCAGATCAGCCTTGGCTTGGTTGCGCTTGTCGATTGCGGGCAGACCACCCAAATCCTTGGCCCAATGCAGAACAAGCCCAACAATGTAGATGGACCAACAGGGCGGAGTGTTGAGTAATGAATTCTCTTCCGCAAGTGCCTTGTAATCAAGCAGATTGGGCAGGTTAGCCGGGACCTTTTCAAGCAAATCTTCCCGAATGATACCAATGACGACACCGGCAGGACCGGCATTCTTTTGGGCACCAGCGTAAATCATGGAGTATTTGGAAACGTCGATAGGGCGGCTGATGAAATCTGATGAGGCATCACAGATGAGGGGAACACCCGCCGGTGGGATCGGCTCGGTAAAATATTCCACGCCGTGGATGGTCTCATTAGAAGTGAAATGCAGGTAAGCAGCCTGCGGATCCAGTTTAAGCTCCGATTGGGCCGGCAGGTGATTAAAATTATCCGCATCCATGCTGGCGGCAGCTTTGGAAGTACCGAGTTTTTGGGATTCCTTAAAGGCTTTCTTGCTCCAGGTACCGGTGACAATGTAATCAGCGCTCGCGCCGGTCGGGCGGAAATTCATCGGAACCATAGCAAATTGCAGACTGGCACCGCCTTGCAGGAACAGGATCTTATAGTTGGTGGGGATCTTCATCAGATCACGCAGGGAGTTTTGCGCATCAACAACGATGGCTTCGAATTCTTTGGAACGATGGCTGATTTCCATGACCGACATGCCGGTACCTTTATAATCGAGCATTTCGGCCTGGGCTTGCTGAAGGACTTCTAGCGGCAGGGCAGCTGGTCCGGGATTAAAATTATAAACGCGCTTCGTAGACATGAAGTATCTCCTATTTTTGGTTTTATTAAAATTGATTATATCCGTAAGTGCGATATATCACAATATAATGATCTAATTTATAAAGAAGTATAGACAACTACTTAGGAAAGGTTGACAATCCGAATTGGGGTTGATACAATCTAATTGTGTACATTTTCTCAAGCAGAACAACAGGGATGTCCGGTTATGCCTCCGGGCGGACCTGTTTTTCGTATCTTGAGAAATTATAATCCCCTGAGGAGGTAACCATGAAAATTTTAGTATGTGATAAAACTGAGGCAGAGGCAATTGAGCGCATGCGTGCGGCCGGTTTGACTGTGGATACTAACTTCGAGATAACTCCCGAGGAATTACCCAAGGTTTTACCTGCTTATGACGGCATGGTTGTGCGCAGCCGGACCAAGGTGCGTCAGCCATTGATCGATGTTTGTCCAAATCTGAAGGTCATCGTGCGTGGCGGGGTTGGGCTCGACACGATCGATGCCGAGTACGCCCGCTCTAAGGGCATTGTTGTGATGAATACTCCCAAAGCCAGTTCGGCTTCGGTGGCGGAACTTACGATTGGCTACATGTTTGCGCTGGCGCGCTCTCTTTATAAAGCCACTGCAACCATGAAGGCCGAGAAGTGGGAAAAGAAAGCCTTCGAAGGGGATGAAGTCGGGGGGAAGACGCTTGGGTTGATCGGAATTGGCAATATCGGCAAGGAGGTTGCCAAGCGCGCGACTGCCCTGGGGATGACCGTAATGGCGTATGACCCTTATGTCAAGGAGGCCGCAGGAGTACAGCTTGTTTCATTGGATAAATTGCTGGCGCAAGCGGATTACATCAGCCTGCACCTGCCCAAGACTAAAGAATCCCAGAACATGATTGGCAAACCTCAATTCGAGAAGATGAAGACCGGGGTGCGAATTATTAATTGTGCACGGGGCGGAATTGTCGACGAAGCGGCGCTCTTTGAAGCGCTGACTAATGGCAAGGTTAGCGGGGCTGCAATGGACGTTTATGCAGAGGAGCCGCCCACGGACTGGAAACTTGCCAAACTGGATAACGTGATCTGTTCGCCGCACATTGGCGCAGCTACGAAGGAGGCCCAGGGACGCGTGGGCGCTGAGGTGGCGGAGAAATTGATCGAGTTTGCCAAGAAGTAAATGGATGGTAATTTCATTGGAGCACAGGGACACAGCAACGCTGTGTCCTTACAATACTCAAACGGGATAACTTAATGAAAACATATCACGATATTGGTATACAAATTCCACAGGTCTACCTGCCGAAAGCGGGCACGGATCTGACCAAATGGGCAGTGATCGCTTGCGACCAGTTCACTTCCCAGTCGGAATATTGGCAAAAGGTGGAGGAATTTGTCGGTAAAGCACCCTCAACCTTGAACCTGATCCTGCCAGAGGTTTACCTCGAAAAGCCGGGGGAGGCAGAGCGCATCCAGAAGATCCACTCCAACATGCAGCAATATTTGGATAAAGGCATCCTCCTGCCTCATGAAGGCCTGATCTACGTAGAACGCCAAGTAGCCGGTAAGACTCGCAAAGGAATCATGCTATGCCTGGACCTGGAATGTTACGATTTCAACAGGGGTTCCACCAGCCTGATTCGAGCAACAGAGGGGACGATCATCGAACGACTACCACCACGCATGAAGATACGCCAGGGTGCAGCTCTGGAACTGCCGCATATCCTGGTGCTGATCGATGATCCGCTGCGCACGGTCATCGAACCGCTGGAGGCAGCTAAAAATGGCTTGGAAAAGCTGTATGACTTTGAATTGATGCTGGGGAGTGGCCAACTGCGCGGCTATACTGTCAACGAAAAAATGGAAACAAAGGTGGTTGAGAACCTGCGTGAATTGGCCAGTCCGGAGGTCTTTGCTGCCAAATATGGGATCGGTAAAGATAAACCTGTGCTGCTTTTTGCCATGGGAGATGGAAATCACAGCCTGGCGACTGCCAAGTCTGTCTGGGAGAAGATGAAGCCGCAAGTCGGGCTGGAACACCCAGCGCGGTACGCATTGGTCGAAATTGAAAACATCCATGATGTGGGGCTGGAGTTCGAGCCAATCCACCGCGTTTTATTCGGCCTGAAGAAGAATATTTATACTGCTATACAGCAATATTTTGGAAAAAATATCAATTTCACACACCTTGCTAACGTCCGGGAAATGGTTGAACGGGTGGGGCATGCCCGAGGGTCGAAACAAAACATTGGCATCGTGAGCGATGGTGGCTGGGCATCCTTTTGTGTGGTCGAAATTGCCAACCCGTCATCCAATTTAGCGGTTGGTACACTGCAGACTTTCCTGGATGACTTTATGAAAGAGGGCGGTGCGGAGAAAATCGATTATGTGCATGGCGAGGAGACAGTCTGTAAGTTAGGAGCGCAAACGGGCAATGTTGGGTTTTATGTTCCGGGAATAACCAAGTCTGACCTGTTCAAGACAGTTATCCTGGACGGCGCACTGCCGCGGAAAACTTTCTCGATGGGGGAAGCGAAGGAGAAGAGGTTTTATATGGAGGCGAGAAAAATAAGCCAAACACGACTCTCAAAATAACGAGGTCAAGCGGATACCAAGAAACTTGCAGGGGAATGATCAAGAGCCGATCTTAGGGATCGGCTCTTATTTATGGCTGCGTAGCCAGAGGAGGGCTTTTTCGAAATCTGGGGGGTAGGTGGCTGAAAAAGTTAAACCTTCGCCAGTGACCGGATGCGTGAAGGAAAGGATCCGGGCGTGCAGGGCAGGACGGGAAATCAGATCTGTTGCAGGGGCGCTATAGAGGGTGTCATTAAGGAGGGGGAACCCCAACGCATATGCATGGACACGCACCTGATGCGTGCGCCCGGTGGCGGGTATTGCCTCAAGGAACGCATAGCCATTGAAACGCTCCAAAATATGGAAAGTTGTCTCAGATGGTCTTCCTTGGCTGTGGTCGACGATCGTTCGATGGCTGTGACCTACGTTGATTCGCAGAGGATGATGGGCGATGTGTTCATCCCAAACGGGTGTGCCGACAATGATGGCGTGGTAGACCTTATGCACCTTGTGTTGTTCAAATTGCATGTTCAAATTCCGATGTGCCTGGGCGGTGCGGGCAAAGACCACCAAGCCGCTGGTGACTTTGTCCAGGCGGTGGACGACCCAGATGTGAAGATAATCCGCTTCCAGGATTTTAAATAATGAGGCTGAATCCTTATCCCAACTGCCAGGGAGGGTAGCCAGGCCGGGGGGTTTATTCACAACAAGGATGGAAGAGTCATTGTAAAGAATATCCATGGGCATATTGTACCCGGCGGGTAACCCGATTCTTGTCAAAGATTTAGCAATTGAAGATGTAAATAATTTACCACTAAGAACACTAAGAACACTAAGAACACCAAACGAGGAAAAACGCTCATGAAGATTGGAAAATTAACTATTTGCACCCTTGACATTAACGTTACGTAAGGGTTTATTATTCAAGTGTTATTGTAAGTCTTTTCTGGCGACGAGGTAACTACCAGATATGAATAGGAGATTGCGTCAGCGGCAAAGAACACCGCTTCGCAATGACATGAGGTGAAATGTATACCGTAAAGCAACTTTCCAGGCTGGCAGGAATCAGCGTGCGGACATTACACTACTACGACGAGATCGGGCTGCTCGAACCTTCTTCAGTGGGCGGGAACAGTTATCGCTATTATGGAGATTCGGCGTTGTTGCGATTGCAGCAGATCCTGTTCTACCGGGAAATGGACATGAGCCTTAAGGAGATCAAATTAATCCTGGCCAGTTCTGATTTCAACGTGATGGAGGCGCTTCGGGCGCACAAACAAGCCCTGGGTAAACGCGTGGAACGTTTAAATCGCCTCATCGAAACCATTGATACCACTATCATGCATTTGAAAGGAGAAAAAGAAATGAGCAACAAAAGCCTCTTTGAGGCCTTTTCGGAAGAACAACAGGAGAAATATGCCCAGGAGGCTGAACAGATGTATGACCCAGCAGTCGTGAAAGAGTCCAACCGGAAATGGAAATCCTACAGTGCGGCCGAGAAGCAGCGGATATTGGATGAAGGTAATGGGATCTATGCAGACTTGTTGGCGGCCATGCCCAAAGGTGCGGGCTCGCCCGAAGTACAGGCGATCGTTGAACGCTGGCGCAAGCATATGGATTATTTCTGGACGCCGAACCATGAGCAACTACTCGGCCTGGCGGAGATATACACCACAGATGCGCGGTTCAAGGCAAAATTCGATAAGATTGATCCCCGGCTGGCGGAGTTCATGAGGGAGGCGTTGGGGATTTATGTAGAATGTAATTCGTAATTGAGAGCCAGTCAGAAAGCGAGTCATACCGGGGTGTGGTCTTTCTTGGGTATTTTACTCATGGCATATTCCGCAAGGGCGGTGATGGTAAGGCTGGGGTTGACGCCGGGATTGGCTGGCATGACCGAGCCATCCACCACATACAAACCGGGGTAATTATGCACCTGGAATGATTCATTGATCACGCCCTGGGAGGCGTCTTTCCCCATTGGGCACCCACCCAATATATGTGCCGTGGTGGGTACATCCAGAAGGTTTTCGCCGAGCGAGCCCATTGGGATGCCATTTGTCTTTTCAGCGAAGGAACGAGTCACTTCATGACCGGCGTCCACCCGTGGGCTGATCTCGTATCCATGCTCCGGCTCGGCCACCAGCCCTTTGCGGAAGAAGGTCAGCAGGTTGCGCCCCAGGCGAACATTCATGCGATTATCCACGTTTTGCATAACGAGAAGGATGGTCACCTTGCGGGCCCAGCCAGGTAAAACCTGCGCCTGCAGGAAGTCGAGCGGGTGGAGAAGAATCCAGCCGATGGATTTTAACATGCGCACCGGGATGGAATGGCCGTTGGAGATGAGCGGCGCGGCCAGGATGCGCATCAAATCGGAACCTTCCGGGTAGCGCACCGGTTCAATGCGTGTGGATGTGTCGGCGTTGAAAATGGAGGTGATTGTGATGCCTTTGGAGAAATTAGCGTTTTTGTCACGCGATACGCTCCCCAGCAGGGCCTCCGAGTTCGTACGGACCCGTTCGCCTAGGCGGTATGAGAGACGCGGTAATGTGCCGGATTGGTCGCGGCAATGCAGGAGCAACTTCAGGGTCCCGAGCACCCCTGCGGCCACAATCACGTTGCGTGCCCGGAATGTGCACCTGCGAAAGGCAAAAAGAGCGGTCGAGCGCCGACAGGTCAGTTCGTAGCGCGCCCCATCTGCAGCGGAAGATTCATTATCTTTCCATAATGGTCTTATTTCCGATACCTTTTGCTCCGCAAGCACTCTCGCTCCATATTTCTCCGCAAGATACAGATAGTTTTTTGGCAGGGTATTCTTGGCGTTGTAACGGCAACCGACCATGCACCCGCCGCAAAGCTTACAGCCTGTACGCTCCGGGCCTGTTCCATCGAAAAACGGATCAGGAGCGGTTTTATTTTCCGTCCCAAAATAGACACCCACCTCGGTTGGGCGGAAGGTGGCTCCTTCGCCAAGTTCCGTGGCGATCTCCTTCAGGGTTTCATCGGCTGCCCAGAGTTTGGGATTATGCAATGCTCCAAGCATTTTTCGGGCGGTGGCAAAATGTGGGCGCAGAGTTGCGCCCCAGGTCAGTGGTTCCTGCCAGGCGGGAGTGGCAAAGGTTTCGTCAGTGGGGATTTCTAGCACGTTGGCATAGCCCAGGCTACCGCCTCCCACCCCGGTGCCATGCAGCACCATCATGCCTTTCAATAAGGTGATTTGCAGAATCCCAAAGGAGCGTAGTGGCGGGACCCACAGGTATTTCCAGAAGGAAAGGTTAGATTTGGCGAAATCCTGATCCCGATAGCGTTTACCCTTCTCTAGGATGAGGACAGAATAGCCCTTTTCTACTAGACGCATGGCTGAGACGGAGGCGCCAAAGCCAGAACCGATAATCACATAATCATATTCTTTTTGCTCCAAAGTTGCTCCTTTGATGAATATTTTCTGGATATAAAAACACCGCTTCCTCATCAGAGTTCTTCAGCGAAGAGGTGGTTGGGTTTTGATATGGGAATACTCATTATTGACAATCGCGGCTAGGAATTCCCCTGTTGACAGGCTGAAGCCGGGTCACCTTTTTAAATTGATCATGATTTGTTCCACGCAGCGTTGATGCGGCGATACGTCTCGTTCAGTTCCTCCGGCAGGACACGTGTTTCCGCCAATGCGGACATAAAATTTGTGTCGCCGCTCCAGCGAGGGACAACATGCAGATGCACATGCAAGGCAACGCCTGCTCCGGCTGCCTCGCCAATATTGGCACCGAAGTTGAAGGCGGCGGGCTGGTACACTTTGCGGAGAATGACTATTCCTTGGGTGGCCAGTTCCATCATTTCGCAGCGCGTCGGCGCATCCAGAGTCTCAAGGGAGGGGCGATGGATGTTCGCCACAACCAATAGATGGCCGCTCGTGTAAGGAAAACGATTGAGAATCACAAAGGAATGTTGCCCACGAAAGATGAGCAGGTTTTTTTCATCATCGGTTTCTGTCTGAACCTGACAAAAAATACAGGGAGGGATCGGGTCTTGTGATTGAACATATTTCATGCGCCAAGGTGCCCAGAGTCGTTTCATGATTGGTACCTCTTTTCCAAGTCAGCGCCAGTAGGTAGAGCATAATTGTAGTCTCGCCTCAATTTCCGGACTTTCACAAAGCCAGAAATCACCTAAAGCCTCCCCTTTCTTTGTAAATGTCCTGTACCTTAATTGTACTATCAGTTGACATCTCCATGGAATGCGAGTATTCTCTAGCCATGGAACAAATGGCGCTTTTTGTTGCATCGCCGCACTGGACGGTCTCAACCTTGACACGCTATCTGCGGCAATTGCTCGAATCGGATGACGGCCTTCAGGATGTATGGGTGGAGGGGGAAATCTCCAACCTTTCACGACCTTCTTCCGGCCACATCTACTTTACTCTAAAAGATTCTGGGGCCTCCCTGCGTTGTGTCATGTGGCGCACCGAGGCTGCACACCTGCGTTTTGCCTTGCAAGATGGACAAGCGGTGGAAGCACACGGGAGGATTGGTCTTTACGAAGTAGGTGGACAATATCAACTTTATGTGGATACCATCCGACCAGTGGGAGAGGGCGCACTCTATCGAGAGTTCTTACGACTGAAGGCAGTGCTCGAAGCCGAAGGACTCTTCGAGGCCGCCCGCAAGCGACGTATTCCAGAATACCCACGGCGGATAGGAATTGTGAGCTCCCCGACAGGGGCAGCCTTAAGAGACATTCTCAGTACACTGAAAAGGCGTCTCCCATTGGTGCAAGTTATTTTTGCTCCGACACCTGTACAGGGTGATGAAGCACCATTGGCAATCGTCTCAGCATTGCGGAGCCTGAACCAAGTCGGCGTACCGGACGTGATCATACTGGCGCGGGGGGGTGGTTCTATCGAAGACTTGTGGGCGTTCAACGATGAGAGGGTCGTGCGGGCGGTGATTGAATCTGCGGCGCCCGTCATCAGCGGGGTGGGACACGAGACGGATTTCACTCTAGCGGATTTCGCGGCGGATCTGCGTGCGCCCACGCCGACCGCAGCTGCAGAACTGGCGACACCAATAACTGTGCTGGATCTGCAGGCCAACCTGGCTGAGGCCGGCCAGGGCCTGGTCAGCGGGGCGGCAGGCCTTATACAGCAGAAACGCGAAGCGGCGGCCTGGCTGGACAGCCGATTACGGCAGGCCTCACCGGGACGGCGTTTACAAACCGAACGCCAACGTTTGGATGAAATGAGCCGTCGATGGAACTCCGCCCAGTCCCACCGTCTGGAAATCGCTGTGGAAAAATTCAGGGGATTGGAGAACCGTCTCCTGACGCTCAATCCAATGGCGGTACTTAAACGCGGCTATGCAGTCATCACGAAGAACGAAAAGGTGGTCAGTAGTGTAGCACAGGTCAAGATCGAGGATACGTTACGGGTGCGCGTCCAGGATGGCGAATTCGGTACTCGTGTAACGGAAAATGGATAGGTGAATATGGCAAAAAATGAAACCAAACCCATCGAAGAATTTTCTTATGAAGAAGCTTATACCGAACTTGAAAAGATCGTGACAAAACTCGAAGCAGGTGAACAACCCCTAGAAGAGGCGGTGGCACTTTTTGAGCGGGGTCAAAAGCTGACCCGGCATTGCGCAGGATTATTGGACAAGGCAGAACTTAAAATCCAACAACTTTCCGGGGAAAAGCTGGAGCCTTTCCAGGAGAGTGAATGAATCTGATTGGCATATTCCATAACCATGTGCTACTAACCGCGATGGCAGGTTGGATTTTGGCACAGGTGCTTAAGATTCCAATAGATTGGATCCAGAGCCGCCATTGGAATTGGGCCTTATTATTCGCGGCTGGAGGAATGCCGAGTTCGCACTCTGCCCTGGTTACTTCTACAGCCATGGCAGTTGGATTACAGTATGGTTTTGATAATCCCATCTTTGGAGTGGCGATGGCATTGGCAATGGTTGTCGTTTATGATGCCACCGGCATCCGCCGCCAGGCTGGGATGCAGGCGCAAAAAATCAATATCCTAGTGGAAGAACTCCTGCAGGGGCATCCAATTTCGCAGGAGCATCTACGTGAAATGCTGGGACATACCCCCCTGGAAGCACTGGGTGGTGTGTTGTTAGGTTTGGTGGTAGCGTTGGTTTTATGGTTACTATGGCGTTAGGGGAAACTATTCTCTTGAAAGCCGCTGTTTAATGGCTTGAAACAAGGTGCGAATTTCCGGGACGCGAAATACAATCAACACCAGCCCGTAGACAAGGGCGCCGATGGCTACTCCGACCAGTGTGGTTACTGCGGCAGAATAAAGGTGCCTGGTGTGCAACCAATAAAGAATAACTAGAGACATAGCCAGAGTAGCAAGAGCGGCTACACCTGCGCCTTTGGCCAATTCCAAATCATGGACGCCTTTCAGGCGTTTGCGGAGGAGCAGAAAGAGGGTTGTTGTTTCAAGCGCAGTTGAGAGGGAAATTGACAGCGCCAGTCCGCCAAGCGGCATCAAGCCAATCCGGGTGAACAATGCAGTAAAGGCAATGCAAAAGACGATATTCAATCCCATTGCTCCGGTACTGACCAAAGCTGGCGTTTTTGTGTCGCGCAACGAGAAGAAGGCACGGACTAGTATTTCCAACATACAGTGAAAGATCAAACCGATGGTGTACCAAAGTAATGCCCAAGCGGTCATTTCAGTAGAAAGAAATGTAAAATGTCCGCGTTGAAACAAAAAGGTGATGAGCGGCTGGCGAAGCAAGATCAGGCCAAGGGTGGATGGAAGGGACAGGAATAGCACCCCCCGGAGTGCAGACGTTAACGAATTCCGCATTTCACTCATTTCGTTCCGGGCAACCTGGGCAGAGAAGGTCGGCAATGTGGCAATGCCGATCCCAGATCCTATGATTACGAGTGGCACGGTCATGATTGGGAAGGCAAAATTAATGGCTGAGAGTGAACCAGTGGGCAGTCCACTGGCGATGATACCGGTGACGACAGCATTCACTTGCAGGGTTGCCACACTGATTAAACGAGGTCCCATCAGCAAAATTACTTCCCGAACGGACGAATTGCCTCGCCCAAGTGTCAAAGAATAGTGTCGTTTCGGAAGGCGGAAAAAATCAGGTAATTGGATGCACAAGTGCAGGCAGGCACCTAAAACCACCCCCCATGCAAGCCCAAAGATGCCCTGGGAAGGAACAAAGAATAGCAATCCGATGATGATCCCGACCCAATAAATGGCCGAGGAGAGAGAAGGCAGCCAGAAGCGCTGATTCGCATTGAGTATCCCAGACAGGAGACCGCTGACGCCGAAGATTGTGGATGTGATCAGCAA
>JBEKVG010000043.1:0-11230 GCA_049514195.1 Anaerolineales bacterium
CGGCAAAGTGCATGATGTAGTTGTGCGCTCCGGAGAGCTTTTGGCCCGCGCCATCCACTTTCGTCGTCCAGTACATCGCCTCTTGCGGTACGTTTATGGGACCCATAAAAGTGATGGCGCACGCGCCGCGCAAAAGGATTCCATTGCCGGGCTCGCCGCATCCATACATGGTCGTCCAGCCGTTGACCTTCGTGACGTAGGCTTTCGGGAAGATGAATATCGTGATAAATGCCAGTCCGGCACCGATCAGAATGCCTTGGATGACATCCAGGAAGACGGTTCTTTTTGGACTAAAATTCCACATGAAGATCGATTTCATACTCATACAAGAATTATATTGCATTTTGGCTATTATTGATCAAGAGCGCTACCGTGACAAACCCCAGCACGCCGCCGACGATGATGCCCTGTACGACATCGACGATGATTTTTCTCCTGGTCATGATGGTGAACATCCTTTCGCGTGTATCAGTTAGAGTGGCGTATAATGGTATGGCTCACCTGCCGCCGATTTGAACAAGACAACTAACTCTGAAAACCACTTTTTCTGCCAAATGGCCGCCGCATCCCCGCGCGCCGCTTTCGCGTGGGGTACACAACCCCTCTCTGTCCCATTACAGGACAGCATTTGCTTTCTCCAACATCCTCTGCCCGCTGCGCCATACCCTGTCCTTGCGGTCAGGATACCGGCAACGTGCTACCGGGGCATATCAGGTTTACCCAGTTGATGATTGAGAAGATGTGGATGAGTGAGGTTGTGGTCTGTCCCCCGGTGAGGGCGAATTTTGTTCGCTTGTGTGTTGCTGCCAACCCTTCGCTTTGGCAGACCACCCCACAGTGTCATTTTGGCTACGGCGTTTATCGTATTCTTCACGACCAGCCTCTTGCGCCGTTTCTGACTCACGAGGTGTGTAACCCTTCACGTATGTTCAACCTTCTGACCCTTCCCTGGGGCCGTCCCCGCCGTGAGGCTGGCAGGTTATGGCCTTTGTCCCCTGGGCTTCGCACAAGTCTGTTACCAGAGATGCACGCCTGGGTAGGGACACCTGAGCACCACAGGGCTTACGTTTCGTAATACTCCATCAATCATCCTTTCTGGTCGCAACGAAGGCGGTCAGGTGGAGCTGATGGTAGGTGGCGTTGCTGTAACTCCGACATGCTTTAGCGGCTTGGGTGGTTTTCTCCAATCTCATCTATTCTCTGCGCTCAAGTTCGTCGAGTGTTGGTTTCTGGAAGAACGCAATCCATGGCTTCATCATATTTTCGGGAATGTGGAAACTTGCCTGCGAAAGCTGCGAATTCCTTATCGCAAGTCGTCGCATCAACTCATCTTCCGGCACATCGAGAAAATGTACTTCACTACTGGCCCCAAGCTGCTTCGCTCGCAACCGGAAATCTTCGCGTTCCTCTCGTGCCCAGAAGCCAAAATCGAGAATCACATTCGTTCCCAATACAAGTGCTCTACTTGCTATATTCCAAAGCATGGCCTCAATTAAATCGTGCCTGGCGTTATGTTCTGGCTCTTCTGCATCTTGACCAAAGAGACGCACTTGCCATTCATCAGGCGTCAATCGAAGCGCTGCTTTCTCACTTTCAAGCTTTTGAGCAAGCGTTGTTTTTCCTGAACATGGAAGCCCAACCATCAAATGAAGAGTTGCCACACTTAATACTCCCAAAGTTTACATACAAGCCACCTAACTATGAGTCGATCAGTCCAGCTTTTATATCATACACTTTAAGCATAGTAAATAAGTAATCCGAGGGCGGGTCAATAACTATAAAAAAACAGAAGATCTGTCAGTTCTATTGGGCATTTCGGTATCCCACCTTTCGCCAAAGTCATCGGAACTTGGGGACTACATTATCGATACATAAAGCCGAACTTTTTCTTTCCAATCTGATCCCCATTGAAGCCGTGGCGACTAAAAATCAAGTATTCACTGATGAATAATAAACCTTAGGTCACCTACTTGCAGGAAAATCAGGAATCTCGATTGTTCCTGACCTAAAGGAGGTGTCGTTGTGATTATTAGAACCGGTTGCCACTCTCGAGGCGCGGTTAGATTTGCCTGTGCCCAAGCGGGCTGCCCCGACTGCCTGGAAACCCTGCTGCGAGAAAACAAAGGGCTGATCCAAAGTGTGATCCAGACGCAAGGCATGGGAGGGATCGATTATGCGGACCTGGTCCAGGAGGGACGCATCGGTCTGTGGCTTGCGATCCTGCATTATGATCCTGCACGGGGATATGCCTTTTCGACCTATGCCTGGACGGCCATCCGGTACAGGCTCTGGCGTGCCCATTTCTATGCGGATCGAGTAGAGGATGACAAGAACGAGGCGGCCGAAGCCTTGCTGGAACTGGTGGATGAAGTAGAAGAAGACTGGTGGCAGCAGCATGTACGTCAGGCACTGCTGGAAGTGGTGGGAAAGCTGCCTGTACGGTTGGGTCGGCTGATCCGCCTGGCCTATGGGTTGGACGGGCAAGGAACCTGTTGCCTGGCAGAGATTGGCCGGGAATGGGGTCTCAGCCGGGAGCGGATGCGCCAGTTACGCAACGATGCACTGGCCCTGCTTCGGCTGCCTGCCTTGTCCATGCATCTACGCAGCCTGTGCGAACGGGATAGCCGCCAGGCTTATCAACAAGCCCTCACCCTGAATCGCACCTGGCAGCGCAGTCATAGGCGGCGCCGATGAACACGATTCTGGTTGCATCCGCTCCCTTGGTGCCCACCATCGCCATGCCGGATAGCCCATTCCACTAGTTGCAGAGTCCTTCGCGTTCTGAACTGGCCGAGACACGTTCCATCCCGGCAGCTGAACGGCGTTTGCTCATCCCCAACTTCGTGGAGCTCTTCCGCTGGGAAGCCATCCGACCGCTGCTGCCACTCCAGCTGCCCACACCCGTGGATCCCCCGGCCTGGCAGGGCCGCACTTGCCGCTCTTGCTACCACTGGCAGGCTCCCGAGCGGATCCATTCGAGCGCCGATCTGGTTAGGACGGATCCCTTTGACCTGTGCCTAGCCCTGTTCGACTTTTCTCCCTGGCGGCCCTACTTCGGTGTGCGCTTCAAGAGCCATTTCGGCCCGCCCGGCTTTGATCCGCTCAGCCTGGGCCTGGCCATGCTGTTGGCGATCTATCGCAAATGGGATTGGGCAAGTCTGGCGAACGAGCTCTGCCAGTCCGAACGCGGCCACGGTTACCGCCAAGCCCTGGGTTTCCAGGAAAATGACCTGCCGTGCGCCTCCACTTTCCGGATGGCCTGCCAGAATACGAGTGAAAACTGGCTCCTGGCCTGCCAAAGCAGCCTGCTGTTGGGTCTGATGGCCTATGGACTGGTTCCCAGTCACTCCACTTTCCCCGAGGATCCGCCCGACCGAGGCGTCTCCATCTCCACCGACTGCCAGTTGATCGCCTCCCGTTCCCACATGCGCTGCCGCCACCAGGTCCCGGCCTGCTCCGAGCCTGCCGCTGTGCGCACTTGCCCGGCCCGGGAAGCTGGCAAGGAAGGTTGCCAGTGTGACAAACCTGCCTGCCGGGAGCATTGCCGCTTCGCCATTTTCCGCGATCCCCAGGCGGCCTACGGTTACTATTCCGGGTCCAACCAGCCTGGCCATAATCCCAATATATTCAAGGATCCAAAACAGAGATCTGCTCCGCACGGCAAGCATCACTTCGGATACAAGTCCAAGGCCTTCAACATCGTGGATGACCGTCTCTTCACCCTCTGGCCGATCACCGGCCCCTTCAGCGCCGCCAACCGCAATGATCACCTGCTGACGATTCCGGGCTTTAAGAACCTGCGGTTGCGTTTCCCCGCCCTCTCCATTGGCGAGGTGCTTGGCGACGCCGGGGAAGGGCATGAGGGTGTGCTCACTTATGTTCACGAGGACCTGCATGCCTTGCGCACCATCCGGCTCTGGCATGCCGAGGGGGACGACCAGCCTCTGACCTGCCTGAAGCGCGGCTATGACGAGAACGGCATCCCGCTCTGTCCGCTTGGCTACCGCATGTCCTGCAACGGCCACGACTACCAGCGCCAAACTACCAAGTGGGCCTGCCGTCAGAAGTGCCTGCACCAATCGCAAGCGGATATTCAACTTTCCGCCGAGACCCAAACCCCGCGCAGCGCCTGTCCTTTCACGGATCCCGCCCACCCGCTCGGCACTTCGATCACCACCGGTCTGACCTTACCGGATGGCTCGATCCGCCTGGCGCGTGACATGCAGGTCGGTTCGGACACCTGGAAACTGCGCATCGGCAGACAAAGTTATTTCGAGTGCCGCAATGCCTCCCAGGCTCACCGCCAATTGAAGCGCTCCCCCTGGTTCGGATTATCGAGCAGCGCCAAGGCTACCATCCTCGGAGATACTCTTTCCCTCATACTCAACCTCGCCCACTTCGTTCAGGACGCCTCCCAAGCTGCCATCCCCGCGCCTCCATGAGTCTCTGACCCTGTCTTACTTTCATTTCGGCCTCCGTCACCGACAGGCCTGGTCCTACGTGCCTGCTTGTCTTTCTACGCCCGTTCGCTGGCAAATTAATTCGCACTCGGTTCTGAAGTTCCTGCTTGCGCAGATCGATTGCCCGACTTGTTGCGCGGCCGTGTCTGAGTTATTGCGCTGGAGAACTCGATCCAACCTCGATTTTCCCTAAAAAACTCGCTCAACCAATCTTCACATCAGTCTCATCCATTCAAGGCTCTCTCCCTCTATATCATACTTATTGCACAATCCCCAAGGGGGATAGTGCAATAAGTCGGGGAAGTAAAACTCAACTCAAGAAATTGAATCAGTCAACTCAAAATTAACCTGCATTTGAGACAAAATAGCGGCACCTTCCAGCAGGATAATAGGAAAGCTTAGTTCCAAACCCTGAAAGGAGGAGCCGCTATGGCTATTGTATCCTGTTGCCACTTCAAAGGAGTGGCTAGTTTCGCCTGTGCCCAGGCAGGTTGCCCGGACTGTTTGGAAGCGCTCATGCGAGCGCATGCTGGGCTGGTCTACTCGATTGTTCTGCAACAAGAGATTGGGGGCGTGGAATTCCAGGAGTTGGTTCAGGAAGGGCGGATCGCATTGTGGCAGTCGATCCTGCATTTTGATCCTGGACGAGGCTATGCCTTTTCGAGCTATGCCTGGGCAGCCATTCAGCGCCAGATGTGGCACTGCCTGGCGTATGCCAACCGATCCGGTGGGTATCGGGAAGCCGAAGCCTGGCTGGCGTCGGCGGATGAGATCGAAGAAGACTGGTGGCGTGGGCAGGTGCGCCAGGCGCTGCTCGCAGCAGTCAGGGAACTTCCTGCCAGGCTGGGGCGGTTGATCCGCCTGGCCTATGGGCTAGATGGGCAGGGGGCATACAGCCTGGCGGAAATTGGCCATCAGTGGGGCATAAGCCGGGAACGGGTGCGACAGTTGCGCAACAACGCCCTGGTCCTGCTGCGGCTGCCTGCCTTATCCATGCGTCTGCGTAGTCTCTGTGAGCAGGACAGCCGCCCGGCCTACCTGCTGGCCCGCTCCCTGAACCATACCTGGCAGCGCAGCCAGCGGAGGCGACCATGAACAAGCTGCTGATCCCTGCCGCAACCCTGGTGCCATCCCTCGCCAAGCCAGACAGCCCGTTCCACCAATTGCAGAGTCCAAGGCGATCTGAACTGGCCGAGACCCGTAGCCTCCCGGCGGCTGAACGCCGTTTGCTGATCCCCAACTTCGTGGAACTCTTCCGATGGGAAGCCATCCGCCCATTACTACCATTCCAACTGCCTACTCCCGGTGAACCCCCGCCCTGGCAGAGCCGTACCTGCCGCTCCTATTACCAGTGGCTGCCTCCCGATCGTCTCCATTCCAGTGCGAATCTGATTGGGATGGACCCCTTCGACCTGTGCCTGTTCCTCTTCGATTTCTCCGCCTGGCGGCCCTACTTCGGTTCCCGCTTCAAGAGTCCCTTCGGGCCGCCCCCCTTCGATCCGCTCAGCCTCGGCCTGGCCATGTTTTTGGCCCGCTACCGCAAGTGGGATTGGACCACCCTGGCGACCGAACTCCGCCATCCCGAGCGTGGCTGCGGATACCGGCGGGCTCTGGGTTTCCAGGACGATGACCTGCCCTGCAGCTCCACTTTACGCATGGCCTGCCTGCATACTCCTGAAAACTGGCTGCGCAGTTGTGAAGACAGCCTCTTGCAAGCCTTCCTGGCCTATGGACTGGTCCCCTCTCACTCCACTTTCCCCGATGATCCCCCGGATCGCGGCGTCTCCATCTCCACCGACTGCCAGTTGGTCGCTTCCCGCTCCCACATGCGCTGCCGTCACCAGGTCCCGGCCTGCTCGCAACCGGCTGCATCTCGTCCCTGCCCAGCCCGGGAAGCTGGCAAGCAAGGCTGTACCTGCAACACACCCGCCTGTTATCAGCACTGCCGTTTCGCCACTTTCCGCGATCCCCAGGCTACCTATGTCTACTACTCCGGCTCCAACCAGCCCGGCCACACCTGTGCCGCACACGTCCCAGGTGCAGGCAACCCCAATGCATCTAAAGACCCAAAACAGACCGCCACTCCGCACGGCAAGCACCACTTCGGCTACAAATCCAAAGCCTTCAACATCGTGGATGACCGTCTCTTTACTCTCTGGCCGATCACCGGCCCCTTTACTTCCTCCGATCACAATGACCACCTGCTCACGCTGCCTGGCTTACAGAACCTGGGTCTGCGCTTCCCCGATCTCCCCATCGGCGAAGTGCTCGGTGATGCCGGAGAAGGGCATGAGGTTGTCCTGTCTTACGTCCACACGGATCTGCATGCCTTACGAACCATCCGCATCCGGCATGCCGAGGGCGACGACCAGCCTCTGACCTGCCTGCGCCGCGGCTACGACGAGAACGGCATCCCCCTCTGCCCACTCGGTTACCGTCTCTTCTGCATTGACCATGACTATCAGCACGGAACTACCAAGTGGGTCTGTCGTCAAAAGTGTCTCCACCAATCTGAACCCGATATCCAGCTTCCCCAAGAGATCCAAGCCCCACGTACCGCCTGTCCTTTCGCAGATCCCGCTCACCCGCTCGGCTCTTCCCTCACTACTGGCCTGTCCCTCCCGGATGGCTCCATCCGCCTGGCGCGTGACATGCAGGTCGGTTCAGACACCTGGAAACTGCGCATCGGCAGACAAAGCTATTCCGAGAGCCGCAATGCCTCCCAGGCTCGCCGCTCCTTGAAACGCTCCCCCTGGTTCGGACTCCCCAACTCCGCCAAGGCCACCCTGCTCGGTGATACGCTCTCCCTCATGCTCAACCTGGCCCGCTTTGTCCAGGAAGCTTCCCTGGCTGCCCTGCCTGCACCTCCATGAGCCTCTTGTCTCCCAACTCCCTTGCGGCCTCCGCCCCGACACCGTTCGTGCCGCGAGCTCCGGCGGCACGCCGGTGCGAGACGGCAGGCCTGCTTCCACGCGCTTGCCCTGCGCTCCCCACCCGCCCCTGAATTCCCGGCCCGCACACAGCTCGCACCAGACTTATTGCACACCCGCCGCCGACTTGTTGCTTCAAAAAAAACCGCTCCAGCCCCTGTTTTTCCCAAAATACTCGTTCAACCCATCCAACCCTCTGTCTATCCGATTGACAGGCTCTCTCCCTCCATATCAGACTAATTCCAGAATCCCTATTCTATACTTCATTTGCTAATCATGCAGAATCGTATATAATATTTTTGATCTATTGAATTATACTTGGGCTGCATAATGAGTAATACGCAGTTTGAAATACAAATAGAAAAATTATGTTCTTTGTTCCAGAACCAAAAATGTGAGGGACAATGCGGGCAATCAAATTAATCCAGGTTTTACTTGTCACAATTTTATTGCTTACTCCCAACTACTCGGCAAGAGCGGATGCTGCACCACCTATGAACCCGCCTGGTGGGGATGTCAGTCCCGAGGGCGGAACCCAGGTCCAGATGGTCGCAGAGCAGGTCACGATCGATTTTCGTCGATCGACGGATGACAGCGCTAAGGTGACTGCCTGGTTTATGTTTCACAATACAGGGAACGCTGCCGAAAATCTGAAGGTGCGGTTTCCACTTAATGGTGACGAGCAGACGCATGGATCAGGACAAAACTATATCCCCATGATTCAAGATCTCACAGCTCTGATCAACGGTCAGCCGTTGGCAATTCGAGTGGTTGAAGATAATGACCCCAACGCCCCTCAATTTTTCCTTGGATATAGTTCAATAATATATTGGTCAGAATTTGAAGTCGATTTTCCGGTAGGGAAAGATGTGAAATTGATCGTGAAATATACTCTCCAACCTACTGTTGAAGATAGTCATGCTTTTATCAAATACCTATTAGCTACTGGGGCAGGTTGGAAAGGCCCGATCGGGGAAGCGGATGTTGTTCTCAGATTCCCATACATCCTCAATGCTTACAATCTAGACTTCTTCGATGACTTGAGTACAAACAACTACTTCAATAACGATACATTTCCCAATTCCCAAGGTGTACGATCGACGAAGGTTGTTGAAAACGAGTTATGGTTGCATTACGAGGACTTAGAACCAAATTCGGGTGACAATTTAGGTGTGAGTATTGTTCAACCACATCTTTGGCAGGCTGTGATGCAACGGCGCGCGCAGGTGATAGATTCCCCGGATGATGCCATTGGCTGGTTGGCTCTAGCGCGTTCTTACGCTGACGCCGGGCAGGAAAAACACGGCATGTTTCCAAATGGACAATTGTGTCAGGCTTTCATTCAAGCTTTCGAGCGCGCCTTAACCCTTAACCCCAACGATGCTTCCTTGCATGCTGAATTTGCACAAGACATGTTGATGGCAAATCTGGGCGGATGGAACGATTACTACAAAGCAATCAGTCTGAATGAACTTGCCACCGCTTTAACTTTAGACCCTACAAATGCGAAGGCTATGTCTGCATTCGTAACGATGAACCAGATGTTTCCAGGAACAATCTTGCCTACCCCGGGACCATTTCCTATATACATGACTTCCACACCGACCCTAACACCTACAGCCATACCTACCTCTTATCTACCATCCCCCACACCAAAATCCACATCGACTCTCATTCCATCCTCAACCCCCCCTCAGCCACCCCAATTACCAACCCAGGAACCAAAAGGAACCTATTTTAGATTGCCCGGATTGATATTCCTATTGACAATTGTCTTTGTTGCAGGGACAACTTCTGGCCTTCTGATAAATCGCTTTAGAAGCAAGTAAAAAAGTTTCCGCCCATTGACAATATACCCCTACGAGGCATCCATTTTTGAGTAAAGCATGACTCATCCCGAACTCAAGGTTGGGTCATGTTTTATGTTGTCAATTCGGGAGAAAACAATGTTCGCGCCCGCCCGTAATTCCGGTTTCTACATGCATCGTTCCTCAGGTACAGGTGGCCCTGGCAGGCCGGCTCTCAAATGCGAACATAAGCGAAGATTCGCCATAGATTGGCGAGTCTTTTCGCCTGCACCGTGACGCAGGCACAGGCGCTATGCGGGGCGAAGCCGCTGGGCCCAGCCAGCTTGTACCACGAAGTGGCACTGCTGCATCAGTCTGGAGCGTGTGCCGGCCTTCAGCTTCAGATGGCGGCTGATACGTCACCTAATTCGGCGGTCAGTACGGCTTCGCCAGAAACCGACGCTGAGACTTCCTACAGGAGTTCAAGCTTGACTGCAGCGCCAGGCGGCACGGTTGTCACCTCGCAAGCTGGCCTCTGCTCTCATGGGGGCAAGGCAGCCCACCCCCCCTCCCGCCTGCACCTGTGGCGCAGGCACAGGCGAACCCAACCCCCCACTTGCACGCTCCGCACCCGTCGCCGCAGAAGCTTGTCCAATTTCGTTACGATAAAGATTTTCCAATTGCAGGCCGGCTCTCAAGTACAGACATAAGCAAAGACCCGCTGTTGTTTCGCGGGTCTTTTCGCTTGTTCCAGCGCTGCATCTGTACCTGCGGTACTGCCTGCACTTGCGCAGGTACAAGTGGCGCAGGCAAGCACAGGCGCTATCTGGGGCGAAGGCGCTGGCGCCTGCCGGCTGCTGCTGCCAATGGGTAAATACTCTTGACAGTTCAGATATAGTTCGATATTATAAATTATATTGATAATATCGAACTGTTTATATGGAGAATTGTTTATGGAAAAACCAGAGATATTGTCGTCTGATGATCCCCTTGTGTGTGATGTTGTTGAACTCCTTCGAGAATTGCTCCACGCTTTTCTTATGGCGTCAGTCCCAGCTTGGTTAGATCTTCAGCTAACACTGCCCCAATTAAGAACTGTATTCATAGTCGCTCATAACAAAACATCTTCAGTGATGCAAATCGCAAAGCACTTAGGGATTGGGGAACCTACCGCCAGCCATCTGATTGACAAACTGGTGCAGGCAGGCTTAGTCGATCGTAGCGAAGATCCAATGGATCGCCGCCGTGCAATTATCCGACTTTCACCGGTGGGAGAGGAACTTATTGAAAAACTACTTGGTTGGGAAGAATTTCTGGGGGGATGGCTTCATAAGGTCCCCGAGGAAGACCTTTCCCTCTTTCGACACGGATTGAACGCAATCATCAATGAGATACATGGACAGACAACAAACGATAGACAAGCATCTGAGGACGAAGATCAGGAGATCCCTACATTATGATAATGAGTCTCACCTATAATCCAAGTTTTCTCTGGCTACCCTTAATCGGCGCCGCAATAGGTCTTCTCGTAACCATATTTGGCGGTGGGGGAGGCTTCTTCTATGTGCCAATATTGACTTTGCTATTTCATGTGCCCACTCAACTGGCAGCGGCTACCTCCCTGGCAGCGACAATCCCTACTGTAGTTGTAGGATCCATTGAGCACTACCGGAAGGGCAATGTAAATCTACGAGTAGGTGTTATTTTCGGTGTCGCTGGTTTGGTTGGCGCGCTCGTCGGTGCTTATGTTTCGAATCTTGTCTCGTCTGCTCTTTTACAGAAACTCTTTGGAGCCTATGCGATCGCTTTGACCATACCGATGGTACTCACCAGTAGAAATAGGCTCAAGAATCTAGGTGGTGAAGCGAAGGTGTCTCAACCACTTACAAGCTCAAAGATTATTCTTTGTGCATTCTTTGGAATCATATCGGGAATCATGGCAGGTCTTTTTGGAACAAGTGGTACGGCATCCATCGTGGCAGGATTATACATCTTGGGTTTGCCAGTGACTGTTGTCGTAGGCACATCGGTATTGGTGGTACTTTTTAATGCT
>JBEKVG010000044.1:0-11196 GCA_049514195.1 Anaerolineales bacterium
GGCCAGAGGGGCGACCACTAGGCGGCCCTGGTTCTTGAGCCAGCCACTTTTATCCAGCAGGCCTGCAATCAGGCCACCGGCCAGACCGAGTAGGATTGAGGCAATAAATGCCGCCAGTGCGAACGGCCAGCCGAACAGGCCGGCAGTGTAGAACATCCCCTCCGGGGAGGAGAGCGGCGAGGCTACCATGAAGGCTACAATCGGCGCCCACGGCATCATGGAAGCCATCATGCCGATCACGATGGCCGTGGTGCCGCAGGAGCATAGCGGCGTGCCAACCGCCACGACGGTAGCGAGCGCGACCCCGCCCTTCTGGTGCTTACGTAGATAAGCGGCCACCCGGTCCTTGTCGAGGAACAGTTTGATCAGCGATCCGATTAGGATACTGGCAACCAGGTAGATCCAGTTGTGGGCGAAAGCCAGCAGCACCTTGTTGAGCGTTGTTTCGAGCAATTGGATGATGTACGTCATTTGCGTCTCCTTTTGATTGTTGGTGTATAAATCTGTCAAATAGACAAACGTCTATATATTATGGTAAAAAGAAACGCCCGTGCCTGCCCCCGTCTCGAACAGACTGGGCGTTATCTTGCTACGAGCAACTGCACTCTACTTCCCTCTGTCCTTTCAGAGCAGCTTGGATCATGGCCGAGGCGCAGCCGACCCCGCTCTCTACATGGATCGCGCCAGTAACACAATTAAGTTGGCAGGCTCCGCATTCCATGCAGACCTGCGGTCGGACCAGCACGGCCAGGCGACCGTCCATCTCGAAGGCCGCATGTGGGCAGACCTCCACGCATACACCGCAGCCGTTGCACAGGGCAGGGTCGTAAACCAGCGTATTTTCCAGGTAAGCGTTCAACATGGTCGATCTCCCGTTAGCGGACGAAGATGAAAATAATGGCGATAAGGAAGCCGGTCATGAAGGTCCAGACCATGGCGGGGATGTAGGCGAACATCTCGCGCTTGACCCCGCTGCGGGATGTAAACGTCGTCGAACCAGTAAAGTTAAGGGCGATAAAGGCCGTCACGGCTGGCATAGCCAGCAGGAATTCCAGGGCCTGCCCGAGTCGGTGGTACCAGGTCCAATTTGGATGCCAGAGTAAAGGTGAGAGTGCAAACGGGATGGCCGCCAGCGCTCCTAGCAGGAAGCCTTTCGTGCTGAAGTTATGGGTTGGGATCCAAGGCAGCAGGATCGGGAAAAGAATCGTCCCGGCCAGAACCGTTGTGATCACGGCCAGGCTGGAGATCCAACCGCCTAGGAAATACATCACGATTACCGCGGCCAGCGTGTAGGGGATTAGGCGGATAAGATCCACCGGGATGAGCACCAGCCGATCGCGGAGGTTGAAAGTCACTTTGCGCATTTCCGGTGTGGCTTTGTGGGTTTTAAGGTATTCGGGCAGATCGGCCGCCCGCACCGGGCCATACTCCACCCAGAAGCCGGTGCGCTTCTTGACTTCGTGGGCAGCCACGCCGGGTGCACTCAATTGGGGCAGGATCAGCTTGCGATGCTTTACCACTTCCTTGAGTTGTGTTGCGGTAACCCTGTTGACAATCTCATCCGTGCCAAAGGTGCCCTTCCCGGCCGCACACCAGACGTTGATGCCTTTGGTATCCAGCACCAGGATGTAACCGTCGATCCCGGCTAGCGACGAGCGCAACGCGTCGAAGCTAAGTGTGTAATTCGCCGAAACGAAGACTGGTGACTCCGGCATAGGGCTGCCTAGGGCATACAGGCCTGGTTCCACGTGGTGCCCGCCGCGTTTCACGCCGATGCGCGCCAGGAAATGGTCCCAACGGTCTGCGGCTGCTAACCGGGATTGGACCGGAAAGATCTTGGGTTCGGATGTTATAGAGGCAAGGTTTATCATCGATGTTAACGCAATTCTCGGATGGACTAGGGTCGTATCATCTCAATAAGTTGGGGAGGTGAGGCGTAGGTAAAAAATTTACAAAACCTTTTCAGAGGGGATCACATTTGGTGAAAAGGTCATTTGCAACTGGCCGCAGCAGGAGGTGATGCGGTCTTGGTTGAGCTGGTAGAAAGTCTGCTTACCTTCCTCGCGAACCTTGACTAGTCCGGCTTCGCGCAGGATGGCCAGGTGGTGGGATACTGTTGGCTGGGTGACATTGAGATGTTCGACAATCTCGTTCACCGAGAGCCAGTTGCAGCAACAGATCTTCATAATCTTCTGGCGGGTCTCATCGGCGAGGGCTTTTGCAAAAAGAACAGGGTCAAATTCTGCCATATAGATCACCTTCTATTTGATGTTATTATATAGATAATTATCTATTTGTCAAGGGTAATTGTCCACTTACTCGGCTGGCTACCGGCCTGACCGAAGCCTAAGCCGGAGGGAAAGAGTGGCGCAGTGCAGCCGGGTTTTCAATATTTCGTTCGCATCGATCGGCCGTGGATTGTTCGAGCTCGGCCAAGTGCACGGAGATCTTATCAGGAATAACAATGAGCGATTATTGGGCACCAGGGTTCCGTGATAGGAGAGCCGGAGTCTGGTAAAATGGGATTCAAGCAATGAAAAGAGGTAATATGAAGAAACATTTTTTGTATGTTTCCATGGCTGCTGTCATTGTTGTCCTTGTCCTGAACGCATGCAAGACTGCAGCCAAGACAACCCCTACACCCACCCAGGAGAGCCTTGATGTGATCTCGACAGAAGCCGCTCAGACTGCCTTTATCCAATTAACACAACTAGCCCTGACGCTTCCTGCTACCGCGACGGATACCGACACCCCAGTAATGACTCCGACCGCCACGTATGCCTTGCCAACCGGGACTCAGGCACCCCCAGTTGTTACGAGTTGTGGAAACTCAACGTTTGTCAAGGATGTCACCATCCCGGATAACACACAGATGGTGGTAGGTCAGGTGTTCAAAAAAACATGGCGTGTGACGAACTCAGGCACGTGCACCTGGACCACCAGATTCAAACTGGCTTTTTCCTCCGGTGATGCAATGGGCGGAACGTCGGTGTCCATGGCCAGTCCGGTTGCAGTGGGCCAGACGGTGGATCTTTCGGTCACATTGACGGTGCCAAACAAGACGGGTACCCTGACTGGGTGGTGGGTTCTTTTAGATGATACCGGCCAACGATTTGGGACAGCGCTTTCCGTGGTGATCAATGTCAGTACCGAAAGCCCAACACCTACAGGGACTCTTACGATGACTCCGACGGGGACTCTTACGATAACTCCATGGACCCCTACGAAAACTCCGAGCAATACTAAGACCCCAAAACCCGGAACCTCGACCCGTACTCCAACCATCACCAAAACGCCTATTCCAACGGAAACGCCAACTCCAACGGAGGCCTCGGTGGCGACGGATACAGAAACAGAGTCTCCCACACCGACCTCATGATAAATCGGCGCCCGAGGCGGCAGCTGCACTGACGCCATCCAACAGCAGCCCCTTATTCCTCACAGAATGAAATTGCTGGTGAGGAAGTTGGATTTGTTTTTGCGGGTGATATCTGTGATGATGGCCTTATTAAGAGGATCAGTCCTGGCCGCCACCAGCGTGCGGATCGAAAAGCATCGCAGCGCGTCCGAGACGGACAGGGTGCCTTCGGCCGAGTCCTTCCGGCCGGTAAACGGAAAGGCATCCGGGCCGCGCTGGCACTGGCTGTTGAGGTTGACCCGGCAGACCTGGTTCACCAGCGGGTCGATCAGGTGAGCCAGCTTGTCGGGGTCTTTGCCGAACAGGCTGACCTGCTGGCCATAATTTGATTCGATGATATAGCGCATGGGTTCCTGGATGTTATCGAACGGTACCACCGGAATGATCGGGCCAAACTGTTCCTCGGTATACAACCGCATGGAGGCGTTGACCGGATAGACCACCGCCGGGAAGAAGAAGGTATCCGAAGTGGCGCCCCCATTCGGGTTGACAATCCTGGCACCATGCCCGAGCGCATCCTGCAGGAGGCCCGTCAAGTATTGCGGCTTGTTGGCTTCCGGGAGCGGGGTCAGGGTAACTCCAGGCTCCCAGGGCATGCCAATCTTCAACTGGCTGACGGCTTCCGAAAAGCGCTGCAGGAAGGGCTCACAGATGCTGGAGTGCACGAACAAGATCTTCAGGGCTGTACAGCGTTGACCGTTAAAAGTCAGGCTTCCGAGCAGGCATTCCCGGACGGCCAGCTCGAGATCGGCGTCGGGCAGGAGGATGGCCGGGTTTTTGGCATCCAGCCCGAGCACGGAGCGCAGCCGGTGAGGTTTGGGATGTTGCTGCTGGATGGTATCGGCCACGCGACTGGTTCCTATAAAAGCTAACGCATCGACCTCTCCGGAAGCCATCAGGGGACCGATGATCTCCGATCCGCTGCCGTAGATGGTGTTGACAACCCCGGGTGGAAATGTCTCCCGGAAGGCCTCCAGCAGTGGGCGGAAAAGCAACACACCGAGTTTGGGCGGTTTGAAGACAACGGTATTTCCCATCAGTAAGGCCGGGATGAGGGTGGTGAATGTCTCATTGAGCGGATAGTTGAAGGGTCCCATGCAGAGCACAACGCCCAGAGGTGCACGCCGGATCTGGGCGAGGATGTCAGACTGGATTACGAAACGTGAGGAAACCCGGTCCAGGTCTTTCATGGCCTCAAGGGTATCTTCAATATAAGTAATCGTGCGGTCGAATTCCTTTTCCGAGTCCTGGTAGGATTTGCCGATCTCCCACATTAACAGCCTAACCATCTCGCTTTTCTTTTGTCCCATGCGGTAGGCAAAATCTGCCATGGCCTCAATACGCTGCTGGACCGAGCGGGTGGGCCAGGCGCCGCGGCCATGGTCGTAAGCGTTGGAGGCAGCTGCCAGGGCCTCGAGGCTTTCCTTCCCGGTCAGTTTCGGGTGGCAACCAATTACTACCCGGCGAGGACCGGCTTCGGTCTGCACACAGACCGGGGAAGTGATCTCCTGCATCGCTCCGTCCCACTGGCGCAATTCTCCATCGATCAGGTATTCGGTCTGTTTGATTGGCTCCGGCAGGTCAAATTCCACCGGGATGGCACCTGGCTGTGGATAAAGGTTCGCAAAAGTATTGGCATTGTCCATAGGGTATTCTCCAGTGACAAACCTCAGGTTTTGGTTTGATCCAAGAATGGCTTCAATAAAGTTGACTATTATTTCCCGGGCAATGATCCAAGCCAATCCAGCCCATGGGTATTTTGAGGCTTGGCAAACCCGGTCATTTCACACCAGCGCAGGACCAACGCCTGCCCAACGGAGGTATGCCAGTCCTTTTCTAGGTCGGCATGACACTGCGGTCCCATGCCGGGACGGTCATGATGGCAAAAGCGGCATTCGAGCGGCTGGCTGCCTGTTCCGAACAATTCACACCGGTCATCCTTAAGGAAGGTGCAGCCTCGATTGGCGAAAGCGTTCAAAGCGAAATTCACCTCACACCCCTTGAAGGCCGGCGAGAGCACTCCAAAGGTAAGTTCGGGAGCCACTTCCAACATCATGCGATTTGCATAACCGGCCTGGATGGCATGCGCGGCCTCTGCGACTGTCCACCAGCCCGGACGCGCACAGAAGCTCACGCAGGTTTTGCAGGAACACGGCGGCGACGGTGGATATTTCCTAGCCAGGGCTGTTTTTCGATCGTGCTTGCTGCGAGACATGATCTATGAACCTACCCGAAAATTCAAACCAAACCTATTCAAGTGTCTTTGCGAGCCGTTCTTCGGCGAAGCAATCTCCCTTTGAATTGGGGGAACCGATTTTTTGGCGATTGCTTCGTTCGCGGAGAGCGCTCACTCGCAATGACGCAGTTAATTTGCTGGTTAGATACTAAATCCTTTCGATGCTGACCCGCTCCGACTCGATGACAAACTCCCAGTGGCCCAAATTGCCGAAATCGTAAACCAATTCCAAGCTTGTAGGCGTACGGTCGACCGATTCGAGCTTGATTGGGTGTGCCGGACCAAATGTGATCACGTTTTTATCCCACTCGCCCTGTTCTTCGGGGTTGTAATCCTTAGGAGGACTATGAAGCTGCTGGATAGCAGTCTCATCCAGCAGCAGGCGCAGGATGGCTTCCGGCGCATCCATCGTCCACAACAGGCTGGCGGTGGCCTGTTCTTCCACCGCTTTGACACGTTCTTCTTCGTCCAGTTCCCACTGCACCGGCGACCAGATGGCGGGGAGATCATCTACATATAATGTTTGGGGGTCAATGACGGATGACATGGCTTTTCCTCCGGGGTAATTATACCCTCCGCGTGTGCCTGCGGCACACCTGTACCTGCTGTACTGCCTGCACTTGTGCAGGTACAAGTGGCGCAGGCAGTGCAGGCGACAGAAGACTATCCATTAATTGCCATATTTATGCTACAATCTCTTTACAGGAACCATTCAATCCCACAAGTGATTCATTATATACAAACAAGGAGTTAAGCATATGACAGGTTTCGTTGGATCCATTGAAAAATTGACTGAAAAGAACCATTATTTCCGCCAGGTGCTATTCACGGGCAAATATAGCCAACTGGTTGTGATGTGCCTGCAGAGAGGTGAGGAAATTGGCAACGAGGTGCATCCGAAGGTCGACCAGTTCTTCCGGATCGAAAAAGGGGAAGCAAAATTCGTCTTGAATAATTCGGAAGAACACATCGTCGGAGAGGGTGGGGGCGTTGTCGTCCCTGCAGGTACCTGGCATAACGTTATCAACACCTCCAAGACTAGGCAATTGAAGCTGTATACTCTGTATTCACCCCCCAACCATCCGGATGGGACGATCCATAAGACCAAAGCCGAAGCAGACGCCGCGGAAGCAGCCGAGCACCAATAGAATCCGCACACACAAAAGGGGAAAAAACGTCGAGAAATTTACTCTTGGACAGGAAGAGTTAAGCGGATGATGGTCCCCTGACCAGGCTGGCTGGCAGCGGTAATGCTGCCACCGTGCGCCTCGACAAGATGTCTAGCAATTGGCAATCCCAGACCTGTACCGCTTGAGTCGCGCGACTTGTAGAAACGGTTGAATATGTGAGGCAATATATCCGTGGCAATCCCGACCCCGGTATCTTCAACGGCAACCTCAGCAACCTTACCAGCCTCCGATGGGACGATCCTTAAACGCACATGGATCGTTCCGGCACGGGGGGTATAGCGCAGGGCGTTGGCAATCAGGTTGGATAATACCTGGCGGATGCGTTCTGGATCGAGATTGAGCATCGGCTGACCTGATTCCGCCTCGATTTCTATCTTTACGCCAGCCGCATCTGCCTGGGCCCGAAAGGCAGATACGGTCTCTCCAATCAAAGCAGCCAGATCGGTGGGTTCCTTTTTGAGCTGCAAGGCACCGCTTTCGGCCAGGGCCAGGGTACGCAAATCGTCCACCAAACGCGAAAGGATTTGCGTTTCTTCGAGGATGGACTTCAGATGAGTCTCGTCGGGGGGATAAACACCGTCCAGGAACCCTTCCAGATTGCCCTGGATCACCGTAAGGGGGGTACGCAATTCGTGGGTAATGTCGGCCATCAGGTCGCGGCGTTGTTCCTCGGTGACTTGCAGGCGTGCAGCCATGCCGTTGAAAGCACGTGCCAGGGCGCGCACCTCCGACGGACCTCCTTCTTTAACTCGCAGGGAATAATCCCCTTGAGAGATGCGGCCGGCGGCTTCCAACAGCTCGCTGAGGGGAACAGAAATGTGGCGCAGGCCGCGTCCGGCCCAGACAAGCGAACCGAAACCGAACATCAAAATAATAACGCCGGCTGGAATGATCCATCCCAGTGGTCTGTTGAAGATGTGAATAACCCCCAGGCTATTTAGTAGTGTCCCCAAAACAATAAATAAAACAAACAAAGCCAGCAGATTGACCAGCGCCCGTAGGAAGCCCATGCGGCGGGAAAAGCGACCGCGCATTCTTCGCCAGGATGGTTCGGAGGGCGGCCAGGGTTCGTTTTCCGGCCACCATCTGGGTCGTCGGTGACGGCGATGCACATGCAGCCGGGTTGGATCTTTTTCACTCCACATATTTAATCAGCAAATTTGTACCCCACGCCGTAGACAGTCAGAATGTAATGTGGCTCACCGGGTGACCGTTCGATCTTGTGGCGGATATTTTTGATATGGGCATCAATGGCGCGTTCATAGGATTCAAAAGCAACGCCATGGACCAAGTCAAGCAATTGGGCGCGCGTGAAAACGCGGCCGGGATAGCGGGCCATGGCGGCCAGCAGTTCGAATTCGGTGGGCGTCAACTCTTCCACATCACGGCCCACAGCCGTCACGCGCATGCGCGGCACATCCAGAGTCAGGTCGGCAGCATGAAATACTGCTTCTTTCGCTTGGCTGTAATTTTCCATTCGGCGGAACACCGCCCGCACGCGTGCCACGAGTTCCTTGGGGCTGAATGGCTTGGTTATGTAATCATCCGCACCCAATTCCAACCCTACCAGTTTATCGGTCTCCTCCGAACGGGCAGTCAGCATAAGGATGGGCACGTTCGAGTCCTTACGCAAGGTGCGAGTGACATCCAATCCGTCTATCTCTGGCAGACCCAGGTCGAGAATGATCAAATCCGGTCTTTCAGAATGGGCCAGTGCCAGGGCAGTCTTGCCGTTGGGGGCAGTCAGCACACGAAAGCCAGCCCGTTCCAGGTAATCGCGCACCAATTGGACAATTTTGGGTTCGTCGTCGACGACGAGGATAGTCTTCATATCAGTGGCAGCAATAAACTGCGATTGCAGTTTTTATATCCAGCGCCTGCCAGTAGAAGTACAAACCCGAGATACATTGGGTTACGGCTTAGGCGAAAGACACCCTCCGTGACTAGATTGGCTGACTCTTCGAATGGCTTGATGGTTGTTCCGGCCTGGTGGAAAACATGATCTCCGATCAGCGACAGAACAATTCCTGCCACAAGGAATATTACCCCAATCGCGTTCCAGGGGGAAGGAATAATTCTCATGACTGGGAACAAATAGTGCAACACGATCATTGCAATCAAGGAGAGATAAAAGTACGTCGGTGGTAAAACTTTTATTTTGTTCATCGAGATTCGACTCTATCTTTCCAAGGTGTGAGCAGGCCAAACCCGAACCCCATTGCGAGGCTCGGGTTTTTCCAATGGGGTGGTTAATCTTTCTTTGATTCTTCCGGCTGCGCGTGCGCCCGGCGATGCCACTCGGCGAAGAAGGGAGGTACATCCTTATCGTTCTCGTCACGCCAGTCCCAGTGCCGGCGGTGCATGTGGCGCCAGCCCATCCGGTCGTGCCAGAATAAGGCCCGCAGGCAGCCAAAGACCAGAAACAGCAGGAACAACGGCATCAGGAAGCCAAGCAGGCCAAATCCAAACCCCAAAAAGGGATAGCCATAGTGCAGATAAGGCATCTGGATCGACCCACCGGCCGGGACTTGGACTTTCTGTGCAAGCCCCTGGGCTATGCCGAGGTTGTAAGTATATGCACCAATGCCGAGGATGGCAGCAACCAACACCAGCGCAACCAAGACTCTCCAAAGTATTCTCATATTCTTTTCTCCTTATTGAAATTGAAGTGTGTTGATTTCTCTTGAAATCTACATGGGAGTATAGGGCCCAATTGTGAAGTGAGTGTGAACACACGCAGGAGATGTGATGGAGAATCACAAGAAATGAATGACAACGAAAAGTGGTTGGATAGTTAGCGCGCCCCCTTGCGCCCAAACTGCCGCTCCAACATGTCCACCGAGAGATGGATCATCGTCGGCCGGCCATGCGGGCAAGTGCGCGGCGAGGTGCAGGTTTCCAGGTCCGCCAGGAGGGCACGTTGTTCGTCGGGTGAAAGCACCTGCCCAGCCTTGACCGCCAGCCGCTTACAGACTCGCCCAGCAATTTTGGCTTCAATCTCATTCTGCAGAGGGGCTTCATCCTCTTCGAAATCCTCCACTAGGGCGCGCAGGGCGGCGGCCGGATCACTTTTAGCGAACAAAACTGGCAGAGCGCGTACTTGAAAGGCATTCATGCCAAAAGGTTCTACATCGAAACCAAAGTGCTGGAGAACCGGGATTTGGGGAATCAGGATCTCAGCAGATGAACGGGGTAAGTTAACAACTATCGGGGTAAGCAGGGCTTGCGAAGGAATGTTCCTTTGGGCGTACTGGGCCATGAGTTTGTCAAATAAAACCCGCTCGTGGGCGGCGTGCTGGTCGATCAGGTACAGACCGTCCGGGCCCTCGGCTACCAGGTAGGTGGCGCCGATCTGGCCAATGAGGCGCAGCAAGGGAATATGTGAAATTGAAGATTGTAGATTGCTGATTGGAGATTGAAGACCACCACTTTCCAAATTCTGCATTTCGCTTTCTGGAGTTTGCCTTCCAATTTCAGTTGAATGGGCAAGTTTCCAGGCCGGGTCAATCTGCAACGGTTGGGATGGGACATTTCCCCAAAAATTTTGCGAAGCGACTTGCGGAACCGGAGCGTAAGCAAGCAAGGCCCGCCGTGTGGCCCGCTGAACGAAGCTGAAAGCTTTATCCGGGTTGCGGAAGCGCACCTCGGCCTTGGCTGGATGTACGTTCACATCCACATCCTCGGGTGGAACCTCAATGAACAAGGCTGCCAGCGGGTACCGCCCGACCATCAGGAGAGTGTGATACGCCTGGAGCAGTGCAGAGGTTAACGGAGTATCCTGCACCCAGCGCCCGTTGACAAAGAAGGTGATCTCCTTGCGGTTGGAACGCGTCAGCGCAGTGGGACTGATAAAGCCGGTCAGTTTAAAACCTTCTTCGTCGGCCAATATATCCAACATCTGACGGGCCACATCCACGCCGTAGAGCGCTGCCAAGATGGCCCGCTGGTCACCATCACCGGCGGTTTGCAGTGAGGGGGCATTCCCCTCGGATAATTTAAAGCGTACCTGTGGGTAGGCCAGGGCATAGCGTGTCAGGAGGGCATCGATCGCCCGGCGCTCGGTGACGTCCTGCTTGAGGAATTTGAGGCGTGCCGGGACGTTGTAGAATAGGTCTTCTACACTGACCAGCGTCCCAACCGAGGTGCCAATTTTCACCAGCTTGCCGATGAGGCCGCCCTCCACATGCAGGCGCGCTCCGGCGGGTGAATCGGCCGTGCAAGATGTGATCGTCATACGGGAGACGGAGCCAATCGAGGCCAGGGCTTCCCCGCGGAAGCCCAGCGTGGTAATGTGAAACAAATCGTCGGCGGAGGCAAGTTTGGAGGTAGCATGGCGCTCGATTGCCAGAGTC
>JBEKVG010000045.1:0-11104 GCA_049514195.1 Anaerolineales bacterium
TAAACACAAAAGCCGCTAGGTCCACCACGATTTTCCACCCTATTCTCTTCTCTCTGTTCTCTACTTTCTACTCTCTTTTCTCTATTATCGGAGTCTCCCATGTCCAAAACTGACTGGATCGCACAAGAACTCGATGGCCTGAAATCGCAGGGCCTTTACAACCGCATCCGAACCATCGGCTCACCACAAGGTGCCTGGCTGGTGGTGGATGGGCGGAAGGTGCTCAACTTCTGCTCAAACAACTATCTTGGCCTGGCCAACCATCCACGCCTCGTCGCGGCGGCGAAAAAAGCTGCCGACGAGATGGGTGTTGGGCCGGCGGCTGTCCGCACCATCGCCGGTACAACCACCTTGCACCTCGAGCTGGAGAAACGCCTGGCAGCCTTCAAGGGCGTGGAAGCAGCCATTACCTTCCAGAGCGGCTTCACTGCCAACCTGGCCACCATCCCTGCGCTGGTCGGCAAGGAGGATGTGATCTTTTCCGACCGTCTGAACCATGCCAGTATTATTGATGGCTGCCGTCTTTCCGCGGCGAAAATCCTGCCCTATGAACACTGTGACGTGGCTTCGCTGGAATCCGTTATCAAGGAAAACTTGTCTCAATACCGGCGCGCCATCATCATCACCGACGGGGTCTTTTCGATGGACGGGGATGTGGCCCCCCTCGATAAGATCTACGCAGTGGCCAGCATGTATGACATCCTGCTGATGGTGGACGACGCCCACGGCGAAGGGGTGCTCGGCAGGGGCGGGCGCGGCATCGTGGACCACTTTGGCCTGCATGGCAAGGTGGATGTGGAAGTGGGGACGCTCTCCAAGGCTTTCGGGGTGGTGGGCGGCGTGGTGGCCGGGAATGCGGTCATCATCGAATGGCTGCGCCAACGCGGTCGCCCGTTCCTGTTCTCTTCCGCGGTGACTGCAACGGACGCGGCAGCCTGTCTCGCCGCGCTTGACCTGCTCGAAGAATCAACCGATCTGGTGGACCGTCTATGGGAAAACGCACAATATTTCAAGGCTGGGATGAAGAAACTAGGTTTCAACACCGGCCTCAGCACCACTCCAATCACGCCGGTCATGCTCGGGGAAGCGCCATTAGCCCAGCAATTCAGTCGTGAGCTATTTGAAGAAAGCGTCTTCGCAATGGCGCTCGGCTTCCCCACTGTTC
Source organism: Anaerolineales bacterium (assembly GCA_049514195.1). Lineage (GTDB taxonomy): Bacteria > Chloroflexota > Anaerolineae > Anaerolineales > Villigracilaceae > UBA877. Next base: position 1,166 of record JBEKVG010000045.1, read on the forward strand.
CACAGGGCAAGGCGCGTATCCGTGTGATGATCTCCGCCGCGCATACGCAAGACGATCTGGATAAAGGCCTGGAAGCGTTCGAGAAGGTGGGGAGGAAACTGGGCATAATTGATTAGTCGAGAAATCAGCAAATTACGCCATTGCGGCTTTTCTGCCTTTTGGCGCTTCACGCTGGATCCCAAAGGCAAATTCCAGCGCCTGCTGGACCGAACGTGCTTCCACCACTTCAATATCCGTTGGCCAGGGTTCACCCTTGCGCAGGCGTTTCGGGACAATGGCAGTCTTGAAACCCAGCTTGGCAGCCTCACGCAGCCGCACTGGCATCTGCCCGGGCATGCGCAGCTCTCCGGCCAGGCCGATTTCACCGATCAACACCGTGTCGGCACGCACGGGCAGGTCGCGCATGGAGGATGCCACCGCCGCGGCAATTGCCAGGTCGGCGGCCGGTTCATCTACCTTCAAGCCCCCCACCACGTTGACAAATATATCCACTTCCGAAAGGTTCATCCGAACACGCCGGGTCAGGACGGCGGTAACCATCAACAAGCGGTTAAAGTCCACGCCGTTGGGAGTGCGGCGGGCGTTCCCGAACTGCGCCGGGCTGGTCAGCCCCTGGACCTCCACAAGCAGCGGACGGGTGCCTTCCATCGTCACTGCGATGGCAGAACCGGGCGCGTTGACCATGCGCTCCGCTAAAAACGCCTCAGACGGGTTGGTCACTTCGACCAGACCACGCTCAAGCATCTCAAAGACGCCCACTTCCGCCGTGGCCCCAAAGCGGTTCTTGACCGAGCGCAGCAGGCGGTAGGCCTGGAAACGATCGCCCTCCAGGTACAGCACTGTGTCAACGATATGCTCCAGTACGCGCGGCCCGGCGATCGCCCCCTCTTTAGTAACATGCCCAATGACAAAGACCGACTCGCCGGAAGACTTGGCCAGTTCCCGCAGCCGGGAAGCGCTCTCGCGCACCTGCGAAACCGACCCGGCCGCCGATTCCATCTCGGGTATATAGACAGTTTGGATAGAGTCGACGATTAACAGATCCGGTTTGAGCGCTGCGACATGTTCGAAAATGGTATCGAGGCTGGTCTCGGTGACGAGGAACAGGCCAGCCGGGAAGTTTGATGCAGAAGTGAGTCGTGCCGCCCTCATCCTGATCTGTCGCTCGGACTCTTCGCCCGAAACATATAGGACCCGCAGCCTTGTCGCCATCGCGAGAGCCAATTGCAGCATCAGCGTGGACTTGCCAATGCCAGGGTCACCGCCCACCAGCACGATCGAGCCGGGTACCAGACCACCACCCAATACACGTGAGAACTCGTCAATTGGGACAGCAATCCGTTCCTCGGCTTGGCTGCTGACCTCAGACAAGAGGCGCGGAGTGGACCGTCCGCTCAAGCCGCGCGGAGCTGTCTTCGCACCACCGGTCTCCTCAGCAACGATTTCTTCGATCATGCTGCTGAACGAACCACATTGCGGGCATTTTCCCATGAAACCGGCCGAGACGCGCCCGCATTGCTGGCAGACATAACGAGAGTGGATTTTGGTCTTGGACATGCAGGTATTATACTCTCCACCTAGCCAGGGGCTTATGAATGACTTGACTTACCATATGCTATACTTTGAGCCATGTATAAACAAACCTTGAGTGGTACCTGGGAGTTCCGTCTATCAGGCAGCAAGAAATGGCTGCCTGCCCATGTTCCGGGTGGCATGCACACGGATTTGCTTGCCCTGGGACGCATCCCCGACCCGTTCGTGGCCGATAATGAAAAGAAAGTCCAATGGGTGGCAGAAAGCGACTGGGAATACCAGCGTACTTTTAGCATGGACAAAGCCTTATCAGGAGAAGAGCGTAAGGTCCTGATCTGTGATGGGTTGGATACGTTGGCCGAAGTCATGCTAAATGGCAAATTGCTTGGCAATACAGATAACATGTTCCGCCGCTGGACCTGGGATGTGAGCAATCCCCTAAAAGCGGTAGAGAACGAAATGAAGGTTGTCTTTCACAGCCCGGTGGCATACATAAAAGCCAGGCAGGCCATCCGACCCCTGCAGGGGGGAGGCGACATCCCTGGCGGCCCGCACCTACGCAAAGCACCCTGCCAGTGGGGCTGGGACTGGGGTCCCAAGCTGCCTCCAATCGGAATTTGGAAGGATATCCGTCTGGAAGGCTACAGCCAGGCGAAATTCGAGGATGTCCACATCCGGCAGATTCATGCAGATGGCCGGGTAGCCATCAGTGCAGAAGCAAAGATCGAACAGTGGAACGAGGAAGACCTGCGGGTGACGCTTAAAATCATCTCACCAGATGGCCAGGTCCAGGTTGTGGAAGCCAAACCATCCAAATGTGGTGACACATCAATCTGCAATCTACAATCTGCAATCAGCAATCCCCATCTTTGGTGGCCAAGTGGTTTTGGAAAGCAACCTCTCTACCAGTTGGAAGTGAACCTGGAATCCGGGAAGAACGTTTTAGACAGCCGCAGGTACCAGGTTGGACTGCGCACGGTGGAGTTGCGGCGCGAACCGGACCAGTGGGGCGAATCCTTCACCTTTGTAGTCAACGGCATCCCGCTCTTTGTCAAAGGAGCAGACTGGATCCCGGCCGATTCCTTCCCCACCCGCATCAGTGATTCCAGCATGGAGCACTTAATCCACGACGCCGCGGCGGCCCACATGAACATGCTGCGGGTTTGGGGTGGCGGGTTCTACGAGGAAGATCGCTTCTACGACCTGTGCGACCGCTATGGCATACTTATCTGGCAGGACTTTATTTTTGCATGTGGTATTTACCCGGAAGAGGCTGCCTTTGCAGAGAATGTGCGCGTGGAGGCTATTGAGAATGTACGGCGCTTACGGCACCACGCCAGCCTGGCGCTATGGTGTGGCAACAACGAGATGGAGCAGGGCTGGGTGGATTGGAAATGGAATGATCCAAACGACCCCACTGTCCAGCGTCTGAAAGCCGGCTATGACCGCATGTTCCACCACCTGCTCCCGGATATCGTCGCTGCCGAAGATCCTGACCGCCCTTACTGGCCAAGTTCGGCCTCCTCGGGTATCCCATTCACCAACCCAAACAGCCAGCAGCGCGGAGATACGCATTACTGGGAAGTCTGGCATGGGCGCAAACCATTCAGCGCCTACCGTGAGCAGTTTCCACGCTTCATGAGCGAGTTCGGTTTCCAGGCGCTTCCACCCTACAAAACCATTCAGACCTATGCCGCCCTCAAAGATCAGAATATGACCTCCTATATAATGGAGCATCACCAGCGCTCCGGATCGGGCAACGGCCTGATGGTCAGCCAGATGACCGACACCTTCCAGATGCCAAAGGATTTCAAGTCGTTGGTCTACTTGAGCATGCTACTGCAGGCCGAGGGCATCCGCTACGGGGTGGAACACTGGCGCCGAGCTCGCGAACGGGTGAGCGGCACACTGATCTGGCAATTGAACGACTGCTGGCCGGTGGCCTCCTGGTCGAGCATTGATTATTTCGGACGCTGGAAGGCCCTGCAATACGCCGCGCGCAAGTTCTACGTTCCCATCTTGCTTTCCGTGGAGGACCAAGGCGAACGCATGGGATTGTTTGTCACCAATGACACAACCAGCGCCTGGAATGGCGAGGTATGCTGGTCACTGGAAACATTGACAGGAGAAAAACTCGACCAGGGGACCGAAAACGTGTCCGTGGCTGCGTTGGCAGCGACCCCCGTCCGCTGGCTGGATTTCGGCACGCGCGTCAGTGATGAGAACCGCCGCAAGGTTGTATTCATCGCTGAACTTTGGAAGGACGGGATACTCCGGTCACGCCAGGTGGCGACCTTCGTCCCCAACAAGCACTTGGAATTGGCCAAGCCCAAGATTGAGACAAAAATCTCCGTCGCTGGTCAGCAATTGACCATCCAGGTGAAAACAAGCTCCCTGGCACGCTTCGTTGAGTTGGAACTGGCTGGAGCAGACGTGGTCTTTAGCGATAATTACTTCGACCTGCCGGCCGGGCAAAGTCTGGCCATTATCTGTCCTCTGCCGGACGGCTGGAGTCTGGAGCAGGCCAGAGCGGCAGTGCGGGTACGCTCGCTGTACAATAGCTACTAGAAATTGGGACTGATGTTGCACTTGTAAGGCAACAGAATCAACCCGGTGCTATACTTGGTTGAAATCGGAATTTATTACCCTCTCCCAAGGTGCCCAATGGATTTTAAGGATTATTACAATACACTAGGAATTTCGCCAGATGCCGACGAGAAGGCGATTAGGCAGGCCTTCCGTCAGCTGGCTCGCAAGGTTCACCCGGATGTAAACCCGGGTAATAAAGAAGCAGAAGAGAAATTCAAAGCGATAAATGAGGCTTACCAGGTTTTATCGGATACGGAAAAGCGCAAGAAGTACGATGAATTGCGGGCTCAGTACCTGCAATGGCAGCAAACGGGCAGTCGTCAACAGAATTTCGACTGGCAGAACTGGTCGGCTTCCCGTACTGAAACCGGGACTACCTCGCACCCTGATAATGGGGTGCATGTCCAATATGCCAACCCCGAGGACCTGGAAGACCTCTTCGGAAGCACCTCGCCGTATTCCGACTTCTTCACCAAGATATTTGGACAGGCGCGCAGGAGCGGCAGAGGCAGTGATCGAGGGGCTCCGCCCAGTTCACGGCGTGGACGGGATATCGAGTATGAAGTCGATCTTACCCTGGAAGAAGCTTTTCGTGGCACAGAGCGCTTGTTGGAACTGGATGGGCACCGTATCAAAGCCGGTATTCCACCCGGTGTACAAACCGGATCACGCGTTCGCCTGGCAGGCAAGGGCGAGCCAGGCCAAAACGGTGGGCCGGCCGGAGATCTATATTTGATTGTCCACATCTTGCCCAATGAAACCTTCGAGCGTGAAGGGGATGATTTGCACCTGGATGTGCCGGTCGATATCTTTACCGCCATTGTGGGTGGTGAAGTCCGTATCCCCACCCTGGAGCGGCCCCTGATCCTGACGATCCCGCCACGGACCAACGCGGGACGGAGTTTCCGCCTGCGCGGCAAAGGCATGCCAGCCCTGGGTGATCCCAAAATGCGCGGCGACCTGTATGCCCTGGTCAGGCTGGTTCTGCCCGACCAACTGACCGACCAAGAGGTCAATACCATTCGCACATTGGTCTCCTCCCGGTCAAACCATTCTCAACCGCATTCCAAATAAGGTAAATATATGATACCCAAAAATCCATCCACAAACCGATATTGGTATGGTCCATCCGAAGGCTATGAGTCGCGCAGCCAGCGCCGTCTGCAAGATGACCTGGGAATCGATGAGGCCGCTACCAAGACGATCCTGCACCTACGCAGCCAGCTGATTGAATTACAGAGCCATATTCGCCAATTGGAAGCCGAGTTGGTCACCCAAAATGCCGGCCAGCATATGCGTTTGGCTCGGTACCGGGAAGTCTATTACGAGGCCACCTGGATCGAAGCTGAATTTCAGGAATGATAACGACCTGAATGTCAACATCCATGAAACAATTCGCCGTCCTGCAGCTTTCCGGATGCTCTGGCTGCGAAGTTTCTCTACTTAATGCTGAGGAGTGGATAGACCAATACAAGCTGGCCTACATGCCATTGGTCGCCTCGGTGTACGACCTGCCGCAGGTGGACGTATTGCTGGTCAGCGGCAGCCTGCGCAGTGACGAGGACTTATATAACTTGCTGCATGCCGTCCGCAAGGCAAAGAAGGTCGTGGCGATTGGAACGTGCGCCATCTCTGGCGGGGTGGCCCACCTGGGCGACCGCGACGAGGTCCGTCGGTTATTCTTGACCCAGCAAGAGCGCTATCACCTGCCGCGGCTGCTGCCCAAATCCCGGCCAATCGATTCCAGAGTGGCAGTCGACTGCTACCTGCCGGGCTGTCCCCCGACCCCGGAGCTTTTTATTGCCGCCCTCTTTGAAATGCCTGGGTTCAAGATCGCCTCGAGCGTATGCCAGGAATGTGGACGCAGGAAATCCAAGGAAATGCGTCCCATCCATATGGTTGGGCTTATGAAAGGGGAGGTTCAACCGGAGATCTGCCTGATTAATCAGGGCTATCTGTGCATCGGTACTTCCACGCGCGGCGGTTGCCGGGCCATTTGCACGCGTGCCGGTTACCCATGCGTGGGCTGCCGCGGTCCGTCTAACGCATTCATCGAGAAGGAGTCGCAAGCCTGGTTTAGCTCCATCCAACGCGTCTTTACCAGCATGACCGACGTCCCGCCCGAGGAGATCAAAGCCGGGCTGCACTCCCCACAGTTGGCCATGTTCCTATTTCAATTTTCGGATTACACCAGCGATCCTTTGACGGAGAGCGGAAAATCGCTCAGACCAAAAGAGAAGGTTCTGTAAAATAACCATCCTTGTTTTCCCGCTCAGCCGGATCGAAGGGCATGCCCGTGTGACCATTGAAGTACAGGGCGGAGAAGTTGTGTCAGCCCGCCTGGAGGCCACGGAATTACGCGGCTTTCAATACCTGGTTCACGGTGTACCCGCCGAGCAGATGCCGGTGATTGTGCCGCGCATCTGCGGGGTCTGCTCCACGGCACATCATGTCGCTTCAGTGAAGACGCTCGAGGACATTTACGGGGTCACCCCGCCACCGGTGGCGCAGAAGATTCGCGAGCTGTTGATGCTCGGCCAGCTCATCCAAAACCAGGCCACCTCGCTGTTCTTTTTCACCATGCCGGACCGCCTTGGATTGGCCAGTCTCTTCCAGTCGGTGGCCGAACAGGACGGACCAGAAAAGGAGCGGGAGGAGATCGCCAGACAGGCCCTGACGGTCCGCAAAGCCGGCACGGATTTGATTACGGCGGCGGGAGGGCAGTTCATCCACCCGGTTAAAGCCGTGGTTGGCGGGGTATCAAGCGGAATCAATACCGGGACTGCCGGGGCGATGTGTGCTCAGCTCGTCCGCGCTCTGCCAGTCGCCTGCCAATTATTTGATTACTATATCAAAATGTCGCTGGCACTGCGAGAGCGCATTGGTACCTGGGGCGATGATGAGCCAGCTTATTACATCGCCTCCACCGGTAAATCCTGTCCGGTTTATAACGGCAATGTCATCCATGTGATGAACCATGCCGGCATCGTGCACGACAGCTTTACCGCCCACCAGTTCCGGGACCACCTGACGTATGAAGAGACCGAGTACAGCTATGCCGGACAGACCAGCTATCAGGGACAGGTGATGCGGGCCAACAGCCTGGCACGTATCAACATGGCGGATAGCCTGGGAACGCCCCTGGCCGACGGCTACTTAAAGCATTTCCGACAGGAATTTGGGCGCCCAGCACATGCCATCCTGCTCTTCGATCTTTGCCGGGGAATTGAGCTGGTCTACGCCCTGGAGCGGGCAAAGGAACTTCTTGAAGAGGACCTGGATATGAAGGAGACCGCCACGACTCATACGCCCAGAGATGGGGAGGGCTATGGCCTGGTGGAGGCCCCGCGCGGTCCCTTGATTCACCACTATTTCATCGAAAATGGCTTGATTACCAAGGCAGAGTTTATTATCCCCACCGTGCACAACATCCTGGCGATTGAACGCGCCCTTACCGTGGCCGCCAGGCGTTATATCACTCCAGAACGGGTGAGTCTGGAGTTGGAACGTGCTGTGGGACGCGTGGTGCGTGCTTTTGATCCCTGCATTGCCTGCGCCACCCATTGATTCTCCAGTCGGGTGAAAAGGCATGCGTCATTGAGCCCCTTTGTGTCCGCTAATTCACGCTAATCTCCGCTAATCTTGTGTCTTTTCTTCAACACCCTGAGAATTCTTACCCCAATTCAGCCAAGGCTTTGTCCAGCAGGAACAGGAATCCTTCCGCGTTCTCTTGGAGGATGATTTTCGTGCGGGTTGCACGCGGCAGGCGCTGGAGTTTCATGTACTGCATGGCATGTTTGCGGAACAAGATCAGGCCTTTATGCTGACCATAAAACGCCAGGTTCCGTTCCAGGTGTTGGATCATCATCTGGTGCACCATCTCAGAGGTCACCTGCGACCGGTCGAGGCGGGAAAAGATCCACGGGTTCCCAACCGCGGCGCGCCCGATCATGACCGCCTCGCAACCGGTGTGCCTCTTCATGCGCTCGATATCTGCTGCTGATTTCACATCCCCGTTGCCGATGACCGGGATCTTCACGGCTGCCTTGACTTCAGCGATGGCATCCCAGTCCGCCTGCCCGCCGTAGCCTTGCTCCCTCGTCCGCCCGTGGACGGCAATGGCTGAACCACCATTCTCTTCAATGATTTGGGCGATCAACAGATAACTGCGATAATCCTCCCAACCCAGGCGGATTTTTCCCGTCACCGGCACTTCCAGCTTGGCGCTCAGATGATGGAAGATGTGCGCCACCTTCAGAGGCATGCGCATCAAGCCCACGCCGGCACCCCGGCTGGCGACAGTTTTAGCCGGACAGCCCAAGTTGATGTCTATGATATCGGGGGAAAGCTCCTGCACACGCAAAGCCGCTTTTAGAATCTCATCCGGGTCTTCCCCGTAAATCTGGAAGACGATTGGTCGCTCCGCTTCCTCGTAGGTGAAACGGGGCAGCATGTGCTCGAATGCCCGCACAATGAATTCTGCCCTGACGAATTCGGTATAACTCATAGCCGAGCCAAGCGCACGGCACAGCGAGCGGAATGGCCAATCCGAGAACCCGTCCATAGGCGCCAGAACTGCATCCCCGTAAACGGGCACATCGCCCACACGGAAAGTGGGCGATGAGGCAGGAGCAGGGATGGCGGGCTGGATTAAGTCCATTATATTTTCTGTGTAGTAACGATTTCAGTCGTTACTACACATGCCATCATTTCTTCAATCGCTCTGCAAACTTATGGCGGAACTTTGCCACTTTCGGAGCAATTATCGCCCGGCAGTAGCCTTGGAAAGGATTCTTCTTGAAGTATTCCTGGTGGTAATCTTCGGCAATGTAAAACTTGTCGAATGGTGTTACTTCGGTAACAATCGGGCCATCCCAGAGCTTGGCAGCACTGATCTCTCGGATGACTTCCTCGGCAACTTTCTTCTGCCCATCATTATGATAAAAAATCGCTGAGCGGTACTGCGTACCGACATCGTTGCCTTGGCGGTTGAGGGTGGTCGGGTCGTGGATAGTGAAGAATACGGTCAGCAAGTCTTTATACGACAGCACTTGGGGATCAAATGTCACCTGAACGACCTCGGCATGGCCGGTGTCCCCATCGCAGACCTGCGCATAGCTCGGGTCCTGGACATGCCCACCGGAATAACCAGACTCAACCGATTCTATGCCTTTCAATTCGTCGAAGACGGCCTCCAGGCACCAGAAACAGCCGCCTGCCAGTGTGGCTACCTTTCCTGTGCTGTTACCGGGACTAACTCGTCCCGTGCTGGAACCGGGACTACCTCGTACTTGTTTATCCATAAAGTTCTCCAGATAAGGGCACAACAAGGCTGTGCCCCAACATCAAAATCATGTTACCGGTTCAGGAGCTTTTGCTTCCACAACCGGGGCGCGCCTCAAAACCACCTCACCTTCGGACACATCCACGAGAATGGTATCGCCCTCATGGAAGGTCCCGGCCAGCAGGGCATCTGAGAGTGGGTCCTCGACCTTTTGCTGAATGACACGCCGCAGAGGCCGGGCACCCATTTCCACATCAAAACCAGAATCAGCCAAAAGGTTCAGCGCCTCCTCGGTGGCAGTCAACTTCACTTCGTGTTCAGCCAGGCGTTCCGTTACTTTGTTCAACTCAAGGGACACGATCTGGCGGATATCATCCTTGTTAAGCGCGCGGAAGACAATGACACTATCCAGGCGGTTGATGAACTCCGGGCGGAAGATCTTCTTGAGCGACTCGGTCAGTTTCTTACGCATCTCTTCGTAAGATTGGCGCTCTTCGGTCTTCTCATCGCGCTTTAACTGGAAGCCGAGGGAA
>JBEKVG010000046.1:0-10879 GCA_049514195.1 Anaerolineales bacterium
ACCTGCTGGAACAGGGTCGCCGCCATATCGGTCACATATCCGGGCCGCTGGATTGGTGGGAAGCCCGTCAGCGTAAACAGGCCTGGCAGGAGACCCTGGAGAAGGTCGGCATTAAAGTGGCAGATAATCACTCGACGGAAGGGAATTGGTCCTCTGCCAGCGGGGAAACGGCTTTTGAGAAATTGCTGCAATCCTACCCTGAAATGGATGCCATCTTCGTTGGTAATGACCAGATGGCGCTCGCTGTACTCCACATAGCCAACCGCCGGGGATTAGCCATCCCTCGTAATCTGGCAGTGGTCGGGTTCGATAATTTTGCTGAATCAGCTTATTTCTGGCCAGCTTTGACGACCATTAACCATAACCATCATGAATTGGGCTGCCGCGCAGTACAAGAGGTTGTAAATCAGATCGAAGCCATCCACCGCGACGAAAATGTCGAATCAAGGACAATCTTGCTCTCGACCGAGCTGGTTGTTCGCGAGAGTACGATTGGTAGATAGCGTTCCTAATTTATTCAAATTACGCAGGAGTAGCAGAAGAGACTCATCCAGGTCGTTATATCTTGAGGAAATCCATAGATTTGGGCAAAGCAGCCAGTATTTCTTGCGTAAAATCTTGATATTATTAATTTGGAGGATTTTATGAAACCATTTAGTGAGCTAGAAGTATGGTTTGTTACGGGAAGCCAGGATTTATATGGCGAAAAAACCCTTCAGGAAGTGGCCCAACATTCACAAGAAATAGCACAAAATCTGACATTGTCGGGCAAGTTACCTGTGAAGGTCCTTTTTAAACCGGTGGTAACCACCCCCGAAGCGATCACCGCACTTTGCCGGGAGGCCAACAATGCACAGAATTGCATCGGCCTAATCACCTGGATGCATACCTTCTCCCCGGCGAAAATGTGGATCGCCGGTTTACGCATCCTGACCAAACCGTTTGTCCACCTACATACCCAATATAACCGGGACCTGCCCTGGTCTGAGATTGACATGGATTTCATGAATCTCAACCAGTCTGCCCATGGCGACCGCGAATTTGGCTTCATCGGCAGCCGGATGCGTCTTAACCGTAAAATCATTGTCGGATTCTGGCAGGATGAAGAAGTTCTCTCTGACCTTTCCACCTGGATGCGCGCCGCAACCGCCTGGCAGGATGCCCAGGGAGCGCGTGTGGCCCGCTTGGGTGACAACATGCGTGAAGTGGCCGTCACCGAGGGTGACAAGGTCGAGGCTCAGATCCAGCTTGGATATTCGGTGAATGGTTACGGCGTCGGTGATCTGGTCAAGATCGTCAATGCCGTCAGCGAGGCTGAAATCGACAGGCTGGTAGCCGAATATGACGATACCTACACTGTCTCTGAGGAACTGCGTCCCGGAGGCATCCAGCGTCCATCGTTGCGCGAAACCGCCCGGATTGAATTGGGTTTGCGTCGTTTCCTTGAAAATGGGGGATTCAAGGCCTTTACCACCACCTTCGAAGACCTGAACGGATTGGCGCAATTGCCCGGCCTGGCAGTCCAGCGTCTGATGGCCGACGGTTTTGGCTTTGGGGCGGAGGGCGACTGGAAGACCGCCGCCCTGGTACGCCTGATGAAGGTCATGGGGGCAGGTTTGAAGGGCGGCACATCCTTCATGGAATACTACACTTACGATCTGGGCAAGGAAAATCCGAAAGTACTCGGCGCCCATATGCTCGAAGTGTGCGCATCGCTTGCCGGAACAAAACCTCATTTGGAGATCCACCCACTTTCCATCGGCGGCAAAGACGATCCTGCCCGCCTGGTTTTCACGGTTCCCAGCGGGCCGGCGGTTAATGCTTCGCTCATCGACATGGGCGACCGCTTCCGGTTGGTAGTGGAAGAAGTGGACGTCATCAAGCCGGAGAAGCCACTCTTAAAGCTACCGGTCGCCAGTGCCATCTGGGTGCCGCGACCAGATCTCAAAGTCGCTACGGCAGCCTGGATCATGGCCGGTGGTGCCCACCATACTGGTTTCAGCCAATCGGTAACGCGGGCCCACCTGGAAGATTATGCAGGCATGGCCGGATTGGAATTCCTAGTCATAGACAACCAGACCAGACTTTCCGATTTCAAGAAAGAACTGCGCTGGAACGAGCTTTATTATCACCTCTCAAAGGGTTTGTAACGATTGATGAAAACCATCCGCCTGCACGCCCCGACTGATTTGCGCCAGCACGAGGAGCCAATGCCAGAGCCCGCTCCTGGCGAAGCATTGGTGCGTGTCAAGGCGGTAGGTATCTGCGGCTCGGACTTGCACTGGTTTGGGCTGGGCGGCATCGGCGACGCCAGATTGCAAAAACCGCTCGTGCTCGGGCACGAATTCGCCGGAGTGATCGCCAAAGGCCCACACCAGGGCAATCGGGTGGCCATTGACCCGGCGATTCCGTGCCACGCCTGTGAGTTTTGTTTGCAGGGAAACCCCAACCTATGTGAGCACCTACGCTTCGCCGGACATGGGCTGGAAGACGGAGGCCTGCGTGAATACATAGCCTGGGCGGAGGAATGCCTGTTCTCGCTCCCGGATTCGCTCTCGGAAGCAGACGGTGCCATGCTTGAGCCGCTTGGCGTGGCCATCCATACTATCGACCTGGCGCACCTGCGAGTGGGCATGTCCGTCGGCGTTTTTGGATGCGGCCCGATTGGGCTGCTGGTTATTCAGATGGCGCGCCTGGCAGGGGCGACAAGCATATTCGTGACCGAGCCGCTGCCCCACCGTCTTGAGGTTGCTCACGCCTTCGGAGGGCGGGATTGGACCCCAGGACAGGTTGTGGATGTGGCCTTCGAAGTTGCCGGGGAGAACGCGGCAGTGGAAACTGCTCTGACTGCCGTCAAATCTGGCGGGCACGTTCTCCTTGCTGGCATTCCAGCCGATGACCGGATTTCCTTTTCGGCAGCACTTGCACGCCGCAAAGGTCTGACCATCAAACTGGTGCGCCGAATGAAATTCACCTATTCGCGCGCCATTCAACTGGTTGAAAGCGGGAAAGTGGATGTGCGCTCGCTGGTGTCGCACCAGTTCCCGCTTGAACAAGCCCAACAGGCCTTCATGGCTGGCCAGCGGCGTGAAGGTTTGAAGATTATCATTACCCCGTAGAGATTAGTCACCCTTCTTTCGAAAGGAGATATGCTATGCCAAAGTATACAATCGGTGTTGATTTCAGTACAGAATCTGGCCGGGCCCTGCTGGTGGATGTGGCCGACGGCCGCGAGGTAGCCACAGCAGTCTATCCGTACTCGCACGGCGTGATTGATGAAAAACTGCCCGAAAGTGGCATGCCTCTGGAACCCGACTGGGCGTTGCAGGATCCCGAAGATTACGAATAAATCGGAGGTTGAGCATGAATAGGAATCGAAACGACATCCAAAAAGCAATTGAAAGCGGAAAGACTGTCCTTGGCATCGAGTTCGGCTCGACTCGCATCAAGTCGGTGCTGATCGGCGAGGATCATACGCCATTCGCATCGGGAAGTCATGATTGGGAAAACCGATACGAAAACGGCATCTGGACATACAGTCTCGAGGATATTTGGACAGGCTTGCAGGACAGCTATCGGAAGCTCAGCAATGAGATTCTTGAGAATTACAACACCTCACTCCAAACCATTGGTGCCATTGGCTTCAGCGCCATGATGCACGGCTACATGGCCTTCGATAAGGACGAAAATCAGTTAGTCCCGTTTCGCACATGGCGAAACACCATGACCGAACAGGCATCAAAGGAGCTCACGGAGCTGTTCCGATTCAACATCCCCCAGCGTTGGAGCATCGCGCATCTCTATCAGGCGATATTGAACAGGGAACCCCATATCAAGGATATCAGCTATCTGACCACTCTTGCAGGCTATGTTCATTGGAAACTGACGGGGCAAAATGTGTTGGGCGTTGGCGAAGCATCGGGTGTGTTCCCCGTCGACAGCAAAACCAATGACTACGATGCACATATGGTCGAGATGTTTAACGAACGGATCAAAGCGGAAAACCTCCCGTGGAAGCTCCAAGACATCCTGCCTGAAATCCTTGCAGCAGGATATTCCGCAGGTGTACTTACCGATACAGGCGCAAAGCTGCTCGATCCCACGGGACAACTACAAGCGGGTATCCCGCTCTGTCCGCCCGAGGGCGACGCAGGTACGGGCATGGTCGCAACCAACAGCGTTGCAGAGCGAACGGGCAATGTCTCCGCAGGGACCTCCGTCTTTGCCATGATCGTTTTGGAAAAGGCTCTGTCGAAAGTGTACCCAGAGATCGATATGGTAACGACGCCCACAGGCAAACCCGTCGCCATGGTTCATTGCAACACTTGCACCTCCGACCTCAATGCATGGATCAGTCTGTTCCAAGAATTCACCAATGCGCTCGGTGTGGAGGTTGGTCAATCAACCTTGTTCGAAATGCTGTATCAAAAGGCGCTCGAGGGCGATGCGGATTGCGGCGACCTTCTTGCCTACAATTATTATTCAGGCGAGCCCATCACGCACTTTGAGGAGGGGCGTCCGCTGTTCGTCCGTACACCTGAAAGCCGTTTCACGCTTTCGAACTTCATGCGTGTGCATCTGTTCTCAGCGCTCGGTACGTTGAAGATCGGAATGGACATCCTCTTTGAACAGGAGCAAGTGAAGGTCGACCAGGTCCTCGGTCACGGTGGCTTATTTAAAACAAAGGACGTGGGTCAAAAGATCATGGCGGCTGCGATGAATGTCCCCGTTTCCGTGATGGAGACCGCAGGCGAAGGTGGCGCATGGGGCATCGCATTGCTTGCCTCCTATATGCTCTATAAAGCAGAGAATGAGCCCTTGGAAGCCTATCTTTCCAACAAGGTCTTTGCAGCGGAAAATGCCACGATGATAGCCCCCGACACAAGAGATATCGAAAGCTTTATGGCGTTCATGGAACGATACAAAAAGGGATTTAGCATCGAAAGAGCCGCCGTGAATGCACTGAGGTAGTGACATGCTTGAAAAACTAAAAGAAGAGCTGGTGCAATTGCACCTTGAACTTCCGAAGAACAACCTCGTGATGTGGACGGGCGGCAACGTCAGCGCCCGCGACCCGCTGACTGATCTCGTTGTCATCAAACCGAGTGGTATTCGTTATGAGGACCTGACTCCCGAATCAATGGTGGTCGTGGATTTGAATGGAAAGGTTGTCGAAGGCAAGTACAAACCATCCTCTGACACATTTGCCCACGTCTACATTTACCGTCATCGCCCGGATGTAAATGGCGTGGTTCATACGCATTCCACCTTTGCCACCGCCTGGGCAGCCGCCGGCAGAGCCATTCCTCCGGTGCTAACGGCCATATGCGATGAGTTCGGCGGGCCGATTCCGGTCGGCGCGTATGCAAAAATTGGAGGCGACGAAATCGGCCAGGAAGTTGTGCGTTCAATTGGCTTCAGCCCAGCTATACTGATGAAGAACCATGGCGTTTTCAGCATTGGCAAAACACCCGAGGCGGCGGTCAAGGCTGCCGTGATGGTGGAGGATGTGGCCCGAATAGTGTTCTATGCCATGCAATTGGGCCAGCCGGATGAAATCCCACCCGAAGAAGTCGCCCGCGCTCATCGTCGCTATCTCGAAGAATACGGGCAATCCTGATAAGAATCCTTCTACTCCTTGTGTATGCAAGAGCCGGGTACGCAATCCCGGCTCTTGCTTTTTAACCAATATTCAGCTTTCATTCACTTCTATCTGCACCTGGAACTCACGTTTTTCACCGGGCTTAAAGTGGCTTTCTGGAAGAGGACGCACACCCCAAGCTTGTGTGACTTACTGATCAATTGGATACTGGCCCAGCCATGGTTGTCTGCAGGCAGGTCATGATAAAAGACCTGTTCGGCATACCCCGGCGTTGGCTTCTGAAAATACATCCACTCCGCTAGGCCCGGTTCGGCTGCGGCGTCACACGGCTCAACCGGATGCGGTTCGGCCATTAGTTCACTGGTTTCATCCAGGATCGGAAAGCCCAAGTTGATGTGATAGAGAAGCATTAACGGACTTTCAACAAAGCCCAGGTTTTCAATCTGATCGAAAAGAGTAATGCGGTTGCCGCCCAACTCGACCGAAATACGACGCTTCAGGCGCAGGTTCTCGCCCAACGCTTGCGCCTGCCGAATCTCCCCTTCCACTCAAAAAGTACAATCGTCTCCCTGCCAGTATTCGCCCACACGCACATGTTGAGCCGGCAGGTGCGACAAGCGACCATGCAATCCGAGCGACTCGCCTTCATCTTCGCCGGCCGCGCCGAGATAAGTCATACCGCATCCAACCAACAGGCCGCCGCCAAAAGTGCGCAGCCATCCGGTTCCCTGCTAATCATAGTACATCGGGTGGCCCCAGCCAGTTGGTGAAACCCATGGCAGCGGGATGCCTTTGAACGCAGCCGGGCCTATATCCATGCCGCGGTCGAGCAACACGTTGAAGCACAATCCTGATCCAGTGCGGACATCGGCTACACGCAAACCGCGTTCTGTCCCATCCTCGCTTCAAACGGTCAGGGCCTGAGCCAGGATCAAGCCTTCACTTTGATCCTACATGTTATATTGCACAGCATGGATTTAAGGATGGGTTAGCGTTCTTCCATCCCTATCCTAACGCTGACCCATCCAGAAATATCTACTTCTCTCCACAAATAATGCCTATCCTCCCTACCATGAAGGGCAGTTTCAACAAAGCTGGAATAAATGGTTCATCGCAGGTCCTGACAAATTCCACTTTCCGGATGCCCCAGCTTTTGACCAACGCCACCAGTTCATCCGGTTTCCCGTAGATGGCTTCCAAGAGGAATAAGTCCTGGAAAACGAACCTACCACCCAGCCTGACCACCCGCAGAGCCTCCTGCAGGACCTCCCGCTTATCCTTTGTGTCGCCGACCTCATGGAAGGTCAGGTTGCTGACAACCAGGTCGAAAGATCCGTCATTAAACGGGAGAGCAGAGGCACTTGCCTTCTGGAAGGACGTCCGCTCCCCCACCCCTTCGATCTTCGCATTCTGCTCGCAAATTTGCTTCGAATAATCCCAGTTTTTCCCCCAATAATCGAGGCCGGTTACCTTGGAGGCTGGGAATTTTTTCGCCAGCCGGATCGTTAGAGGAGCATTCCCACAGCCGATATCAAGGATCTGGCCCTGACCGTCCCACTCAAAATGGTCCATAATTAGACCCACTACCTGTGACTGGACGTCCTTTCCGGCCGGGGAAAATAGAAACCGCGCATAAAGGAAATAGCCAAAGATGAGTAAGAACAAAACTGCCGCGATTGCCATGAAGGGCGTCAGGAAGGCCAACCCTAAGAAGACCAAGCAAAGGATTCCCGGGACGAGGATGAATTTCTTCGAAACCCAATTGCCGTAATCGGGCTTCAGGGATGTGGCTAATTTCATCTTTTCAAACTTCATGATCACTTGTCAAGAGGCCAGTTTATTTAGGATTACCCAGATGAAACTTGTACTTCAGCTGGAGCGACCTTCTCCAATGCTTTCATTTCACGATAGGTCAGGGTCCAAACATTGGATTCGTAGATTATATACCAGCCACCCAACAGACAGAGTGGGGCAAACACGATCAAGAAGAAGAACGGCAGGGCTGCAAGGATGCCCAGAATCCAGGCCAGGGGTCCAGTCGCAAAAATGCTGGTGATCCCAAAAACGGCGAGACCAGGTATGACAGCCACAATGGCAGCCGGCAGGATCAAAACGAGGTATACCGGTATGAGGAGGAAGAACACGATCAACCCAGCAATTGCAACGCCGATCCCAATGCCGAGCATGACCACCCACATCAATGCGGCACTCTTCCAGTTGCGTTTGAACATGGCCCAACCGAAGCGGAAGGATGCTCCAATGCCAGCGTTTTCCAGGGCGGCTGCCCGCATGAAGAACTGGCGTAACAGACTGAGCAGGACCATCAGGATAACGAAGGCAAAGATCAACAGGAATGCGCACCCGATGCCAGCTATGACACCGGTTGCGATAGCCGCTTGAGAGCCATTCCTTACGCTGAAATAGACCAGCAGACCCAGGCAGCCGAGAATTGCCACGAACAAAATCGCAGGCAAGCTGACAATCAAGTCAATCACCCATAGCCGAAAGGCACGCCGGTTCCAGCCCGTCTTCCAACCCTGTTTGAAACCGGACTTTGCGCCGGTCCGTTCATACTCATCCACCATGCGAATGACGGCTGTCTCGGCCGGGTATCGGATCAAGGCGAAGATGACACCGACAATCAGGATGAACAAAAGCAGGCCGACCCCAATCCAGACGAATGTGGCAATATGTTGCGCCGGATACTGCACCAACGGCTCGATATTCTGCTGGAACCATAGGTTAAGTTCCTGCACGATTGGATTCGTGCTGGTGGTGACCCCTTGGTAGCCGTTGCCTTTGAACTGGTAACCGCTGTTGCCACTTCCGCCATTGCCACCTCTGCTCCCCCCAGTAATACAAAGCAGGATACCAAAGATCCATAGAACCCGATAATTCCACAGGTTATGCCAGGCACGCTTGAGGATTTTTCCAATGTTGATCATTTTATTTCTCCTTTTCTTATAAAGTAGTGGCGACTTTAGTCGTTCCTTAAGAACTGTTTACTCATTATTGAGCATTTACGATCTTTATGGACTGCGGGCGGCGACGGAACCACCACGCAAACAGCCAGCCCCAATAAAGCAAAACAATCAATGCCTGCCAGAGAAACCCTTCCAATAGGTTCACGCCGAAAATGTTCAACCCGTTCAGCAGGGTGAGTGTGGACTGTACCACACCCCACTGTCCGCCAAACAGGCTGGTCACAGCCGCAAACCAGATGGTCTGCTGCCCGCCGCCCAGGCCGTTGACAGACTGCCCGAGCAAACCAGTCGTTTCCACTGCCGTGACCACACCGGTGAGTGTGAATACTGTTTGCACAAAGAACCAGGCCGCCAGTAACCCTCCCGGGATGAGCCACCACGCCAGTAAGCTGGGTTTTGGGGGTGCATTGTGGCGTGGCAGACTCAGACTCAGATTTGAGGCAAAACGTTCGGCAGACATAAACTCCGGAGGGGGTGCAGCCTGTAGGAGATTTGAAACAAGATTCAATTCCTTTAGTTCATTGCGGCAGATTTCACATGAGGCAAGGTGGACTTTTATCTCCAGCAGGCGCGAGCCATGCAGTTCACCATCCATATAAGCGTTCAGAAGTGCACGCATGTCTTCATGCATATTCGTTCTCCATTTGAATCAACTGTGCCTTAAGCATTTCCCGCAGACGGTTGCGGGCATAATTCAGGCGGGACATAACCGTTCCCAGGGGGATATCCAGCACGTTGGCGATTTCCTGGTACGAGAGCTCGCCATATTCGCGCAATACCAGGACCGAACGAGCCGCCTCCGGCAGGGATCGCATGGCTCGTTGGAGCAGGGCTACCTGTTCTTTATCGATCAAGGACATTTCCGGACCCGTTGCCTGGTCAGTAAGCCTCTGCACTGCATCATCTTCAAGCGCTTCTTCCGGCCTGCGCCGCAGTACATCCAATGCAGCGTTGACGGCAATGCGGTAGAGCCAGTTGCGCAGCGAGGACTGGGGATTAAACGAAGACAGGTTGATCCAAGCCCGCAGGAACGTCTCCTGCGCCATATCTTCCGCCAATCCGGCGTCGCCACACAGGCGATAGACAACCCGCATGACTCCCGGATAATAATAGCGGACAAGTTCTCCAAAGGCATTACGGTCGCCGCATTGGGCCTGCTCAATCATGCCGCTTTCAGCATATTTAGTCTTGGTTGGTACCACCAGAAATCCCTTTTGTCCTATGTCATTCTCTCACAACCTTAACGAGGTTCAGGCCTATTTTATTCGGAATCCGGTCATTTCATATACCGATAAACTGGTATTTTTGACCTCTACCAATTCATTTTCGCGAAATCCGACCGTACAATCAGAGTGGCAATTTTTCCCATTCATGACCTATTTCTTTACGCCACAGTAGTTGTAAAGTGGGCATATATCTCACACGACAATAACCTCGTTTTTAGGATACCAAGGCGTCGTTGAACCGCCTAAAATGTAGATGACGGATCAGAACACGACCGTTTCTTAATCTATTTGGAAATCGAAAGCAAATATGCTTCTCGGGCAGTATCAATTGTCATTGGACAAAGACCGTTCCCTGGTCATCCCAGAGCCGTTGCGTGGACTTTTCGCGGATGGTGCATATATAACGCGGGGGTTTGAAAATAACCTGCTGATTATGAGCGACAGGGTTTTTCGAGAGAAATATCAACAGATTATGGCATTGAATATGGCCGATCCCATTGCGCGTCTGCTACTCCGATTGATCCTTGGGAATGCTTCCAAGCTTGAGATTAATCAATCGGGTCATGTTCTCATACCTCAGGATTTAATGTCATTCGCCAATCTGGAGAAAGATGTCCGCCTAGTTGGACTGGGAGATTACCTCGAAGTTTGGGCTCCTACGCATTGGGAAAAACAGTCCATCATTTTGCTGGATGCTGAGGCCAACGCCGAACGGTTTGCGCATCTCGATCTGGTTTGAATTATTACCATTGCCAGCACTCCTTAATCGTCCTTCGACAACTAAGAGGATACCATGAGCGAATTTGAATACATTTTGGCCAACGATTTCGATCGTGCCTGGTTAAATTTCGAACTTGACCTGCCGCTTAAACCCGGTCCAAACGGCGAGCCCAATCGCTTTTATGTAAACAGACCAGGCAACCCGATCGCTGAATTGATTGACGCCCTTTTGGCGCCCTTTTATCGCCCTCCAAAGTTTTTCTTCTCCGGCCATCGTGGCTGCGGAAAATCAACTGAGTTGTTGCATCTGGTGGCCAATCCCGGTGTTCAGAAAAAATATTGGCCAA
>JBEKVG010000047.1:0-10784 GCA_049514195.1 Anaerolineales bacterium
GATCGGCTTCTTCGGAACCATGCTGGCCATCACGGTCAGCATTTTGGCGGGTATTCTGAGCGATCACACTGCCAGCCGCTGGGGCCGGCGCACCCCAGCCATTCTGATTGGTGCGCTGATCGGACTACCGTTGATCGGCCTGCCTACGCTTTTCCTGGCTCCGGCCTTAAGGTCGACTTTCCTTTCCCTGGCGTTGCCGGTCATCATCTTGAGCTACTGCGGGATGCAATTCGCCACCAATGTCGGCAATGGGGCCTGGTGGCCGCTGCTGGTAGACGTAGTCTCCGAGCACCAGCGCGGCACCGCCACCGGTATCCAGGGAGCCCTGACCCTGGTCGGCGCGACCATTGCAATCCTGGTGGTCACCAGCCTGATCCAAAACGGCCATATGGTGGTGGCACTATGGCTGGTCGGCGGGATATTCGCCCTAAGCGGGATTGTCAATGTCTGGGTGATCCGCGGTAAGGACAAACCGGCTGACTCTTCCGACAGGATCAGCCTGGGTCGAGCGCTGCGCGACATGTTCCGGGTACGCACGCGCGTGGTGGTTTTCTTCTGGGTGGTGTTCGCCATGCTGCTGGCCTACATGGGCATGAACAGCCTGCAGTACTTCGCCCTGTATTTCTTCCAGGTCTACTTCCCGGTTGTAAACCCGGAAGCCGCTTTCCGCACCATGGGAGCCATCAGCCTGGTGATGACGATGCTGGCAGCGGTCGGCTCGGGCGTGCTCTCTGACAAAATCGGGCGGCGGCCTCTGATACTGTGGGCCATGTTTGTGTGCGCCCTCACCACCCTGTTGATGGGCCTGACCGGCAATTATGTCGTGTTTCTCATCTTAGCCGGTCTGCGTGCAGTCGCAACCGGTCCACTCATGGCCAGTGCGCCGGCCCTGGCCAGTGATCTGGCCCCTAAGGATGAGGCCGGGCAATACATGGCTTACAACAATCTGTCAACCGGGCTCTCGGGCGCCCTGGCAGGTCTAGTCTTCGGCGTCCTCCTGGTGACCCTGACACGCACTACCTTCATGGCCCTGTTCATCATCTCGGCCGGCCTATTCCTGCTGGGCGGGATCGTCTTCGCCGTCAAGGTACCACAGAAGGAGATCGACGCCTATATTGGGGATGTGAAATGAAGAACTGGGTCTTCCTTTCCGCGCATTTCGATGACGTGGTGCTTTCGGCTGGCGGGCTGGTCTGGGAGCTCGCCCGAGGCGGAGATCATGTTGAAATCTGGACTATCTGCGCCGGAGATCCGCCCGCCGATAAGCCCTTGACTGAATACGCCCAACTCCTGCACGGCTTCTGGAATATCGGCGAGGATGTGCCACTCAAGCGCAGCCGGGAGGACGCGACCTGCTGCAAAGTTCTGGGAGTAACAGTCTTCCGGCGCTATACGGTACCGGACAACATCTACCGTTACTTGCCCGGGATCGACACACCGGTCATCCGGGAAAATGAGGACCAGTTCAAGCCGCTTGAGCCGGCCGAGTCTTATCTGATCCCGCCTGTGAGAGATTTCATCTGCAAGAACCTGCCGGCGGATTGTGAACTGGTGGCTCCACTGGCAATTGGCAGCCATCGCGACCATATCCTAACCCGGCGGGCTGCCGAACGAACTGGTCTTCCGCTCTGGCATTACGTCGACTACCCTTACCTGGTCTACGGCGAGCATGTTCTCTCTGACTGGCTACCGGCGCGCCCCAAAATCTACTCGCTGGAAATCTCCCCTGCCGGGCTGAAAGCCTGGCAGGACGGTTTCGCCTGCCAGCGTTCTCAAATCCCACTATTGTATGTCGATGAAGATGACATGCGCGCCTCAATTGAAAAATATCTACGCTCCGGATTCGGATTCAGCCTCTGGCAGTTTTAAGCAAGTCTTCCACCCATCCAAAACTTCAGCCCCCAATGATCCACACGGAAGAAGAGAGCTATCGCGTGTCACTACAAAGATAGCTTCAGCCAATCCGCCATTGCCGAGGGCAGTATAGCAAAGAAGCCGATCAACACATAAAGATTATCTCTCCATATGAGGCATCCTTTGCTCATCAAAACGTGGAGAAGGAAATCTACAGTCTTCTGATGACAACTTATCCTTTAAGGCGTATCCTATCATCATGAAACCTGATCGGAGGAACCAATGACCTCGAAAATTGAATTAATCAATAAACTGCAAAGCCTGGATAGTAAAAATGTATTGAAGGCTGTCGAAGAATTGCATACCTGCGGAATGCTTGCAGATGGCTCTTTGCGCGGGATTGCTTTGTGTCAGGCCATCCTGCAGGGCGCGGACTTGAAAGGGGCCGACTTGTGCTACGTTGACCTGCATCAAGCCGATCTGGACGATGCTGACCTCAGTGGAGCCAAGCTCCAGGCAGTCAAACTCAACCGCGCCAGCTTGCGAGGTGCGAACCTGAAAGACACTGACCTCACCAATGCAGACATGTACAAGGTAAATCTACGCGGTGCGCGCAACCTGACTGCTGCTCAGTTATCCAAATTGAATGAGCTGTTTGGATCAATCTTGCCGGATGGAAGTGTCTATGACGGCCGTTTCAACCTGTTTGGTGACCTGGCGCGTGCCCGCTGGGCAAAGGTAAATACCGAAGATCCAAAATGCATGGCCGAGTTCTATGGAGTATCGCTCGAAGAGTATATGCAGGGGCAGATTAAAGAGACCACGGTCACAGCAACTATGTAGATCAAAAGGATTGATGAATGTATGTCTTGTTACTGCTCATCCTGGCAATAGTCTTCTCGATAGGGGCTATCCGGGCCAGGCGATTACTTACTGCGGCCCTGTGGTTGGCCGGGGTAAGTGCACTGGTATCGATCGTATTCTACTTGTACGGGGCGCGCCAGGTTGCGGTGATTGAGTTGAGTGTGGGGGCCGGGCTGGTGACGGTCCTGTTCGTCTTCGCCATCAGCATCGCCGGTGAGTCCATCGGCACTTCACTGCCGGTCCTACCGGGTCCGCTCTCGATCGGTATCCCCATCCTTTTCGCCCTCCTGCTGGGCTGGTTCCTCCTGCCAGTGCCAGTCCAGGCGCCTTTCGCGGCTGGTACGGAAGCTACCCTTGAGGAATTACTATGGCACCAGCGTGGGGTGGATGTGCTCGTGCAGGTTGTGTTGATCTTCTCAGGCGTGCTGGGCTTGCTGGGCTTGCTTGCAGAAGTCAAGCCGCCGCTGCAAGGATCAGCCGCCGATGAGATCTCGGCAAAACGCGACCTAGAGCTCCAGGCCATGGAAGGGCAATTCTTGGATAAAGAGGAAACACAAAAATGACCCTTTCTCCGTTGACCATTGCCCTGATTGGCATTATTGGCTTATTAAGCGTAGGATTCTATGGCCTGCTGGCTTGCCGAAATTTAATCAAAATCGTGGTCGCCCTGCAAATTCTGGGTAAGGCGGCCCTGTTGGGGCTGGTTGCAGCCGGAAATGTCACCGGCCAGATCAACCTGGGTCAAAGTCTGGCAATCACCGTCCTGGTCGCCGATACCATTGTTGCAGTCATCGGTATTGCCCTGGGCGTGCAGGTCCGGCGGCGCTTGGGCACTCTGGATGTTCGCGATCTGTCAAATCTCCGAGGATAATCATGGTTAGCTGGCTTTTACTGGTTACGATCGGTCTTCCCTGGATTGGAGCGCTCTGCATCTGGCTGGTGGGTGACCGTCACCCGCGCGGCCTGCATGTATTGGCAACAGTTTTTGCAGTCACCACCGGCCTGGTCGCTCTCGGGATACTCCCACTGGTCTCCAGTGCCGTGGCAGTACGGATCCATATCGGTGGCATCTTTGGGGAATTTACCCTCGTTCCAGATGGACTGGGGGTATTGATTGCCGTTATCGCCACGGTGGTGGGCAGCCTGGCAGTCATTTTCTCGATCAACTACATGCAGCATGACGAAGAACAACTGGCCCGGTACTATGCCTTGATTCTGTTTTTTATCGGGGCCATGGCCGGCTTGGGCCTCTCGGGCAGCCTGTTGTTCACTTTCATTTTTTGGGAGATTACGGCGTTTTGCTCGTATGCGTTAATTTCGTTCCATAACGACGATCCCAAAGCTGTGGCTGGTGGAATCAAGGCCTTGATCATGACCCAGCTGGGCGGGGTTGGTCTTCTGGCAGGTGCATTGCTGATCTACGCTTACTTGGGCGATTACCAGATCAGCACCTTCCTGGCCAAGGCCCACACCCTGCCAGCGGACATCCTGAGCCTGATGGGTTTCGGTTTCCTGGTGGCAGCGGCGGCCAAGTCAGCGCAGGTGCCCCTGCATTCCTGGCTGCCAGATGCCATGGAAGCACCCACGCCCGTGACGGCGCTCATCCATGCCGCCACGATGGTCAACGCAGGGGTTTACCTGCTGGCGCGCTTCTACCCGGCCTTTGCAGACGTACCTGGCTGGCGCACCGCTGTGACCGTGGTGGGTCTGCTCTCTGCGTTGCTGGCAGGCCTCATGGCGCTGGCCGCTGACGATATCAAACGCGTCCTGGCGTATTCGACCGTGAGCCAGTTGGGCTTCATGGTCTACGCGGTCGGCACCGGCTCGATCTTCGCCAGCCAGTTCCACTTGCTCAGCCACGCCATTTTCAAAGCCTTGCTGTTCCTTGGCGCAGGCGCTATCATCACTGCGACGGGAACGCGCGACCTGCGCAAAATGGGAGGGCTGAGGAAGAAGATGCCCTTCGTGTGCAGCGTCTTCATTATCGGTTCGCTGGGTCTGGTGGGATTGCCCATCGCAAACGGCTTTTTCAGCAAAGACCTGATCCTGGAAGGCGGACTCGCAAATGGTCCCTTCTGGGCTTATGTCATTATGCTGCTATGCGTTGGGATCACTGCCCTTTATACCATCCGCCTGGTGTGGCTGGTCTTTTACCGTGAACCGCTTGGGAGTGAACCCGCTCACGACGGGCTCCCGGCCATGCGGGTTTCCCTGGTCCTTCTGGCGGCTGGCACATTAACCATGTGGCTGCTCGGAGGGGAGTTGAGCCAGATAATGGCTACGACGTTGCAATTTCACCAGATTGAGGCAGAAGGAACCCTTGAGATAGTCCGAAAGCTGCTAGTAGCGCCGACCACCTGGATCGCCTTAGGGTGCATTGCCCTGGGGTTCGGGCTATGGACCGTACGCCTCGCACTTGCGAAACCAAGTCAGGCGCTTAAACCGGTGGTCGCATCAGGCTTGGGCTTTGAATGGGTCAACCGGCAGGTCACCAGCTTGACCAAACGCATGGCTGGCCTGTTCCAACTTACCCAAACTGGTCAATTGAATTGGAATGTCGCCGGGATCCTCGGCGGGTTGGTCCTTATCCTGCTCATTCTGTTACGAGGCGCACGATGAATCTCCCGGCTTTTCTGTGGCTAATCCTGCTGCCCCTGCTAGCCTCCCCGCTCATTTACCTGATCGGACACCTCTTCAAGCGGCCTGGCGCCTGGCGCGTCCCATATCTAACCGCATTGCTGGCACTAGTTATCACCTGGATTCCATTTGTAGAGGCAGTCGTTGAATTGTCCCACGGTGGCACACTGAAATACACATATGGTTCAGTAACTCTGCAAATGGATGGCCTGAGCCTGCTGTTGACGGCAGTAGCGTTAGGATTGGGCACATTCGTGGTGCTGTATTCCGGCCCCTATCTCTCCGAAGAGACTGGACAGGAGAAATTCTATGCCATGCTGGTGCTGATGATCAGCATGATCATCGGCCTGGGGTGCGCGACCGACCTGTTCAACCTGTGGATCTGGTTCGAAGCCATGGCGATCACTTCCTATTTGCTGGTGGCATTCTACCGGGAACAGGCGGCTTCGCTGGAAGCGGGCGTCAAGTACCTGGTCCAGAGCGCGGCCGGCTCGATCCTGATTGTGGTGGGGATTGCGTTAGTGCTGGCGGCGACCGGCTCCCTGGAATTGTCCCGCATCCGCCTCATTGCCGGCCCGTCTGCGTTGCTACTGGCTGCCGGGGCACTGTTCATCATCGGTTTTGGGGTCAAGGCTGCCCTGGTGCCCCTGCATACATGGCTGCCGGATGCCCACTCGCAGGCCCCCAGCGGGATCAGTGCCATGCTTTCGGGTGTGGTGATTGAAGCGGGTCTCGTGGCCATGCTACGGGCTGTGGGAAGTCTATATGCTGTGACAGTCTCCTGGTCCGCGCTATTGATCGGCTTCGGAGCTCTCAACATGATCCTTGGCAACCTGATGGCGCTACAGCAGAAACAGGTCAAGCGTTTGCTGGCATATTCCAGCGTGGCACAGGTCGGGTATATGCTACTGGGCCTGGGCATAACCTTCTACAGTGGCAATGCGGCCGGGGCACAAGGCAGCCTGTTCCACCTGTTCAACCATGCCCTGATGAAGGGATTGGCTTTCCTTTCGGCCGGGGCTTTGCTTTATACCCTGCATATCCAGGCCGGAGATCATGAACCTCTGCTCATCACAGACCTGGCGGGTGCGGCACGCCGCTATCCAATGGTAGCCTTCAGCCTGAGTATTGCGCTACTGGCACTGGGAGGCCTGCCTCCACTGGCAGGTTTTATGTCCAAATGGCAAATCTTTGTGGCCGGATTCCAGACCCACAACTTATGGATCGAGCTGGTCGTGGTCTGGGCGGCGCTAAACAGCGTCCTGTCGCTGGCATACTATGCACCACTGATCAACACCATGTATCGACTGGAACCTTCCGCCAGAGTCCAGAAGGGCAAACGCCTGCCTTTATCCATGAGCATGCCGTTGGTTATTCTGGGTCTGGCCATAGTTTTACTCGGCATCTGGCCCAGCCTGATCAACTGGCTGACCGTGCCGGCTGGACAGGCTTTATTGGCAAGTATTGGTGGTTGATCTATTGGAGAAACAATGCAGATCCTTCTGGTACCCCCAATCGCTTTCCTGATCTACGTGCTCCTGGTCGGACTGCTGTCTCTTTTCGGTAAGGGCTTGGCTGGCCAGTCCACGAACGCTTCGGCACTCAAATCGAGCACCTATTCGAGCGGAGAAGCGCCGCCCACCCGCCTGGCAGCACCAGGTTACCGTCCATTTTTCGTGGTGGCGCTGTTCTTTGCCGTTCTCCATTTGGGTGTTCTGGTGATGAGCACGGGTGGCTCATCTCCTGTGATGATCGTCTATCTAATCGGTTTACTGGTGGCTTTACTGGCCCTGATCTTGGGTTGATAGGAGTTTTCGATGAAACAAAATAATAGCATTGTGAAAGGAACCATGCAAGGATTAAAGAAATGGGCGCGCCTCAACTCACCCTGGGTGCTGCATTTCAACAGCGGTTCCTGCAACGGCTGTGATATCGAAATCCTGGCCACGTTGACTCCGCGCTATGATGTGGAACGCTTTGGCATTAAACTACAGGCCAGTCCACGCCAGGCCGATATATTACTCTGCACCGGCCCCGTCACCCGCCAGGCGCGTGAGCGCCTCCTGAGGATCTATGAGCAAATGCCAGAGCCAAAGTATGTGGTGGCGATCGGTTCCTGCGCCTTGAGTGGCGGTATTTTTCAGGGATGTTACAATGTCATAGATGGCATCGATAATGTCATTCCTGTGAATGCGTATATACCCGGATGCCCGCCACGGCCCGAAGCAATCATCGACGGTGTGGTGAAACTGTTGAGCAGCCTGGCCTCCCCCGCTCTGCAGACTCAGCCTGAAGAGATAGATCATGAAAAGGTGTTGGCATGAATACTGAAGAGATCCTGACACTCGCCGCCACCATCGTCAGCTCCTGGGACTGGGCCACGGAAGTATCCCGGCCTAATCCGAAGCAATTGGACGTAAAAGTAAAACAATTGGAAGAACTCGTGCCGATCGTCGTCGCTCTGCGTGTGAAACGCCTGGGTCATCTGGTGGCCATCGTCTGCCTGGACCTCGGCCCCGCCGCAAATGAAATGGAAGTCCTCTATGATTTCTGTCCAGGCGACGCTGTCATCACCCTGCGGGTGCGCATTCCGCGCGAGGGGGGTGTGCTTCCCAGCCTGTGCGAGATCATCCCGGGCGCGGAGTCCTTTGAGCGGGAATTGCGCGAGATGTTTGGCATCGAGATGACCGGCCTGCACACACCCGACCGGCTGTATCTACCTGATGACTGGCCAGATGGCGTTTATCCGATGCGAAAGGATTTCGACCCGAAAGTGCTTTCCACTTCCTCTTTACAGGAAAAAGACTCATGACGACCAACCGAGAACCTGAACGCTTTACGATTTCAATCGGCCCCCAGCATCCCGCCCTGAAAGAGCCGGGAAGTTTCCAGTTTACTGTGGATGGCGAGATTGTTACCAAGGCGTATGTGCGCCTGGGATACGCCCATCGCGGCATCGAAAAAGCCACCGAGCAGCGCAATTGGATCCAGGATCTTTACCTGCTTGAGCGAATATGCGGGATCTGCTCCCATGTCCATGCGACCGCTTATTGCCTAGCCGTGGAGCAACTGGCGCACGTTGAAGCCCCGCCGCGCGCCCAGGCCATCCGGGTGCTGGTGGCTGAGCTGGAACGCATCCACAGCCATTTCCTCTGGATTGGAGTATCTGCCCACGAGGCCGGATTCGAGACACTCTTCATGTTTTCCTGGCGTGACCGTGAGACGGTTATGGACCTGCTTGAAAAGCTGACCGGTAACCGGGTGAACTACTCGGCCAACGTTCTGGGCGGCGTGAAGTGCGATGTAAACGCGGAACTGACAGAAGAAATCCTGAAAGGGATTGCATTCCTTGAAGAACGCACCCACCACTATTTCGATGTATTGACCAACGATGCCATGTTTCTGCAGCGTACACGCGGGATCGCGGTAATGTCGCGCACTCAGGCCGAAGTCATGGGAGTGAATGGTCCGACTGCACGCGCCTCCAATGTGGCACGGGATGTGCGGGTGGAATCGCCCTATGCCGCCTATAAACAATATCCGGTCAGGATGGCGCTGGATACGCGTGGCGACCTTGAGGCGCGTTTCATAGTGCGTGTCAATGAAATGTTCGAGAGCTTCCGCCTCATCCGCCAGATCCTAGATACACTCCCGGAGGGCGAACTGTCCGCGCGCCTCCCCCGGCGCATACCGGCGGGAGAGGCGGTGATGCGGGTTGAAGCGCCGCGCGGTGAATTGTTTTATTTTGTCAAGAGCAATGGCACCGACAAGCCTGAGCGCATCAAGGTGCGCACTCCCACCATCTGCAACATGACTTCTGTCATCAAGCTGGCAGTCGGGCACCAATTGGCCGATGTTCCCATGATCCT
This sequence comes from Anaerolineales bacterium, assembly GCA_049514195.1. Classification (GTDB taxonomy): domain Bacteria; phylum Chloroflexota; class Anaerolineae; order Anaerolineales; family Villigracilaceae; genus UBA877. The sequence continues at coordinate 9,225 of JBEKVG010000047.1, forward strand.
GGCCGGCATTGATCCGTGCTTCTCCTGTAATGACCGTACGGTCCAGCTCAAAGAGGCGGGCAGCGGTCACTCAAACATGCTGACTTGGGAGGAATTGCGCCTGCACGGGATCGAGTTCTATAATAAGAGGTCGGGCAAATGAATGCTCTAGCAGTACTGGTTACCCTGGCCATCTTCCCCAGCGGCCTGTTCCTTCTGGCCAGCGGGCTGGCTTACGAATGGGTCGACCGGAAGTTGCTGGCCCTTCTCCAGAATCGGGTTGGCCCGCGCTGGTTCCAGCCCCTGGCCGACACGGTCAAATTGTTGGCCAAGGAAGAGATCATCCCCGAGCAGGCCAATAAATTTCTTTTCACCGGCTTGCCGATCGTTGCGCTGGCCGGTGGGTTGGCAGCAGCCCTTTATGTGCCTCTTGCCGGGTTCAAGCCGGCCTATGGTTTTCCGGGCGACCTGATCGTGACGTTGTACCTGCTCAGCCTGCTGACCCTGTGCCTAGGCCTGGCCGGGGCAAACACACTGGACCGTTTCTCGATGATTGGCGCAACCCGCACGCTGACCCAAGTATTTTCTTATGAAGCTCCGTTCCTGCTGGCCCTGCTCGTCCCGGCGGCAACTGCCGGAAGCTGGCAGATTGGTACGATCACGGCTTATGCGGAAAGCCACTGGTTGATTCTGACCCAGCCGGTGGGGTTCATTGTGGCCCTGGTTGGCTTGATGGGCAAACTCGAAATGCCTCCATTCGATGCCCCGGAGGCTCATACGGAGATATCAGCCGGAGCAATGACCGAATACGGCGGGCGCGGGCTGGCATTATTCAACCTCGCCAAGGCTGTGGAACTAATCGTTGGGCTGACCCTGGTGGCTGCCATCTACCTCGGCGGAGTATCCAATCCACTTTGGTTCCTGGTAAAGACCCTGGCCCTGTTGCTCACCCTGGTTGGCATTCAATCGCTGCTTACCCGCCTGCGCATCGATCAGACCGTGGGGCTATGGTGGCGGTATGGCACGATCCTGGTTTTGATACAATGGCTCATCTTAATTCTGGTAAGAAGGATATAAGCGCGATGAAATTTGGTCTGATGTTTCCAGACATATCTAAATCCCTGTTCCGGCGGCCAGCTACTGAGAACTACCCTTCCGTGCGGCCGGAAAACCCCGACCGGTTGCGCAGTCTATTACTCTGGAGTCCCGAGTCCTGTACGGGCTGCGGCTTGTGCGCAATGGACTGTCCGGCCAATGCGATCCAAGTGACCATGCTGGACAAGAAAGAAAAGCGCTTCGTACTGACTTATCATGTTGACCAGTGTACATTTTGCGGTCAGTGCGTTATAAGTTGCCGGCAGGGCTCCCTGAGCATGGCAAACGACCAGTGGGAATTGGCTGCTCTGGATAAAAAACCTTTTACAATGTATTTCGGAGACAAGGATGAAATTAAAAAAATCCTGGCAGGAGAGCCTGAAAGCCGACCTGAAACGCCTTCGAAAGGTTGAGCGCGCTCCGCATCTGGCAGTCCTTGGCGTGGGGCACGAACTGTATGGTGATGACGCTGTGGGTGTATGGCTG
>JBEKVG010000048.1:0-10746 GCA_049514195.1 Anaerolineales bacterium
TCCCCTGGCTTTGATAGTTCTGGGTCCTGATTTCTGGATTCTGCTTTCTGCCAACTGGTTTTCTGAGGAGGGGGTGTGGGGGAACGTTGTTCCCCCACGGGTTAAACGCGCAAAATTTGGAATTTACCTATTGAACCTGGAGGTCCACTGGAAACGATTGGGATTATCGCGGCCATGTCCCAGGAAAGGGATGCAGTTCTCCGCCTCATTAAGGGGTGGAAACGCACCACACTTGGCCCATTCATTTGCAATCGCTTCCGGCTCTTAGATCGGAATTGCCTCTTAGTCACCTCAGGAATGGGTCTCAAGCGGGCTGCGCAGGCTGCCCGCGCACTGATAAAGGCGGCCAATCCGCAACTCCTCGTCTCAGTCGGCGTGGCGGGTGCAGTCAATGCTGATCTGGAGATCGGGGACGTGGTGGCTGCCAGGAACACTTGCTTGTTGGATAAGGGGACTCCGGGTCCGTTCCAACCTCTCGCCCATTTATCCGATGCAGCCTGGCAGGCGGCTGTGCAGGCGCTGCAGCCGCGCCGGGCACGCTTATTTCCCGGGATCGCTGTCACTACGCGCGGTTCTCAATATATCCAAACTCAATCTGGGGAGATGGTAAATCCTGTTTTGGAAATGGAGACGATGGGGATCGCTCAGATCGCCGCAGAGTACGGCATACTACTTCTGTCCCTGCGGGCCATCAGCGATGGGCCGCGCGCGCCCATCCCTTTCAACCTTGAAGCGTTAATGGACGAAGAGTACAGCCTGCGCATGGGAGAGATCATCAAGGCAATTCTCGCCCATCCACAAATGCTCCCCCAATTTGTGCGGATGGGGCGGAATACTACAAGAGCCGCTGAGACCGCCGCCATCGCACTAATCGCAATACTGAGCCAGCCTGAGCCGGTTACTCTAGATTGCCCGTCGTAATGGCTGCCTTGACCTCGCCGATGGCCCGGGTGATCTGTATCTCGCGTGGACAGGCCATGGTGCAGTTAAAAACGGTGTGGCAGCGATGGATACCGGAGACCTTATTTAGGATTTTCAGGCGTTCAGAGGCAGCTTGGTCGCGGCTATCGAAGATGAACCGGTGAGCAGCAACAATAGCCGCCGGGCCAATATAGTCATCGCTGGCCCAAAAGGACGGGCAGGAAGTTGTGCAACAGGAGCATAGGATGCATTTGGTGGTATCGTCGAAGCGGGCACGCGCTTCCGGACTCTGTAAGCGTTCCTTTTCCGGTTCTGGGTCGTTGTTGATGAACCACGGAATAACCGAGCGGTAGTTCTCAAAGAACGGATCCATATCCACAATCAGGTCTTTTATGACAGACAGGCCAAGGATGGGTTCGACGGTGATCTTGGTACCCACATCACGCACGAGGGTTTTGCAGGCAAGACGATTCATCCCGTTGATCCGCATCGCGTCAGAACCACAGATGCCGTGGGCGCAGGAACGCCGGAACGAGAGTGTCCCGTCCTGGTACCCTTTTACCTTTTCAAGCAAATCCAGCACCCGGTCCATCTCAATTGCATCCAACTTATAGGTTTTATAGGATGCCTTTTTGTCTGTCTCAGGATTGAAGCGGAAGATTTTGAGGGTGACTTCCATTAGGTATGCTCCTGTGTTTCCGTGTCAAGTGTTTCTGTGCCAAGTGTTCCGGTGTCACTTGACACTGGAACACTTGGCACTGGGCAACTCTAGTAAGTCCTAACTTTTGGCTCAAAGCGGGTGATGACCACTGGCTTGTACTTAAGATCAATCCGGCCATCCCCACGCACCCAGGCGAGTGTGTGCTTCAACCAATTCTTGTCATCCCGCTCTGGATAGTCCTCACGTGAATGGCCACCCCGGCTTTCGGTCCGGGCAATGGCCGAAACGGTGGTAATTTCAGCCAGGTCGAGCAGGTTGCCCAGCTCCCAGGCGTTCATCATTTCCATGTTGAAGATTTTTCCTGTGTCGGTCACGCGCACATGCTGGTAACGTTCTTTCAATTCGTGGACAACCTCCAAAGCATGTTGCATGCCTTTACCGCTGCGGAAGATGCCCATATCGTCGAACATTACTTTCTTCATCTCGCGGGAAATATCAAAGGCATTTTCTTTTCCATCCGCACTCCCAAACTGGCTTAGTCGGGCACGGATGGGCTCGGCCGGGTCATCTGGCAGGGGCTGGAAGGAGACACCCTGGGCAAATTCGGCCGCCCGTAGACCGGCATGTTTGCCAAAAACGACCAGGTCGAGCAGGCTATTGGTACCGAGCCGGTTGGCTCCATGGATCGAAACGCACGCACATTCTCCTGCCGCGTACAGGCCGGGTACAACGGTATTTTTCTCGTCGGAAAGGACTTCACCGAACTTGTTAGTGGGAATGCCACCCATGGCATAGTGCGCAGTGGGCTGGATCGGCATGAGCTGTGTAACCGGATCCACGCCCAGGTAAACGCGGCAAAAGTCCACAATGTCGGGCAGTCTGGCGAGGATATCCTCACCGGTTACCGTATAGGGGGAACCATCCAGGTTCTTGCGGCCATCCAGAGCCGCATATTTATTTACGCTCTCCGGGCGCACATCCAGGTAGACATAGTTCTGCCCGTTGACACCGTTACCGTTACGGATTTCCATATAAATGGCACGACTGACCACATCCCGCGAGGCCAGGTCTTTGACTTTGGGGGCATATTTTTCCATAAAACGTTCGCCCTTGCCGTTGATCAAGATACCGCCTTCCCCGCGCACGCCTTCGGTGATCAGGATGCCAAGCTTGTAGATGCCGGTGGGGTGGAACTGGAAGAATTCCATATCTTCCAACGGCAGGCCGCGCCGCATGACCATGGCCGGGCCGTCACCGGTGAAAGCATAAGCGTTGGAGGTGATTTCCCAGATGCGGCCATGCCCGCCGGTGGCAAAAATGACGGCCTTGGCTTGGAAAACGTGCATCTCGCCAGTGGCAAGTTCAACGGCAACTACACCCGCCGCGGCCTCGCTTGCCCCCGGAGTATGGGGGTTGACCATGATCAGGTCAACCGCTTGGAATTCGTCAAAGAAGGTGACATTGTTTTTCATGCACTGCTGGTAGAGCGTTTGTAGGATCATGTGACCGGTGCGGTCGGCCGCGTGGCAGGCGCGCCGGACTGGTTTGCCGGTCACGTTATTGGTATGTCCGCCAAACGGACGCTGGGCGATTTTGCCATCCGGCGTCCGGTCAAAGGGCAGGCCCATATGTTCCAATTCGTAGACGGCTGGAACAGCCTCATTGCACATGAACTCGATTGCATCCTGGTCACCAAGATAATCCGAACCTTTAACGGTGTCATAGGTGTGCCATTCGGGATGGTCCTCCTCCTGGCTGCCGAGCGCAGCGCCGATGCCGCCCTGGGCGGTGCCAGTGTGGGAACGGGTGGGATAGAGTTTGGTAATGATGGCAGTCTTGGCAGTCCTGGAAGCGTACAGACCGGCCATCAAACCGGCTCCACCTGCCCCGACAACCAGCACTTCGAATTGATGAATTTTCATCCCGTGGCTCCTTAGCGAGTCCAGAGTACGTAGATACCAATGGCAATCATGACGAAAGTGATTACCAAGACCACGATCCGCAGAATCCGGCGCACCACATGATTCTTGAGATAATCCTCGATCACACTTTGCACGCCATGCAGTCCATGCGAAGCCGCGAAGGCGATAAACGTGCTCCCCATGAGCTTCCAGAACAGGCTTGACCAGACGTCGCTATTGGCTATGTTGTTGAGGGTGGTATTCATCAACACATGGTTAGAGTCAGGCATGAACGTCCAACGGATGAGGTCAGCCAGGTTAACCTGCGTGCGTGCACCCATGATGAGCGCTCCTACCAGACCGATGAAGGCACACAGGTACATAACAAGCGCCGAAAGGCGTGTGAAGAGCCACATGAAGATCTCAAAATCGAAACCTCGTTTGGCGAGGGAAAGAGTTCGGCGGTTTGCAGCCATGCTTAACCTCCCAATGCCGTGCGGACGATGACCAGCACTGCCATGCTGTAGATGGGGAGGAAGATGGCCCACTCAATCCAGATGGCTTCCCGCTGGTGTTCGATCAATTTCGGCCACAGGTCAAGGATGACAATGCGCAGGCCATTGATGACATGAAAAAGGGCGCAAAAGAAAACCACAATCTGGAAGACCCAGTTCTCGTATACATTGTTGACGTAGCTCCCGAAGCTGCCTCCCACGAAGGAGGCCAGGATGTGCATCCCCACAAAGGTGACAATTCCCAGGCCGCCGATGCGATGCAGGATATAGGTCAGCATCGGACCCTTGCCCTGGTATCGCAGGGCATCTTTCAGGCTGACATTTCTTTTCAAGCCCATCAATGCCTCCATAATAATAACGACTCAGATCCCTTTTTCGCAGAACGACAACCCCCTATGGGGATGATAAAGCCGTTACTACGTTCCCGCAATTTTATGAATATGGTCTATTATCCCATTTTCAATTCAGTGAGGAAAAGTGACAATACTCACGGAATATTCATTCCAGACATCCTCATGGGAGATTCTGAAACATCCCTTATAATCACCCATTATAAGGGTTTATGTGATTTTTATATGCATCTCGGGAGGTTCGCATGGCAGGTTCCGGTCATTTCAGCCGGCGTGACTTCATCAAGCTGACCACGGCGGCTGTGGGTACGTTTATCGGTGCGGTCATTGGACTGCCGGCCATCGCGTATCTGATTGATCCGGCGCTTAAAGCCACGAAATCCGATGTCTGGGTCCCACTGGGGAAACTGGAAACCTTTGAGATTGGCAAACCGGCGCTGGTCTCGTTCACAAGCAGCAAGGTCAATGGCTGGGAAAAAACGGTTATAAGTCATGGCGTTTTTGTGATTAAAAAATCGGATACGAATTTCCTGATGCTCTCCAATAAGTGCACCCACTTGGGATGCAGTGTTAACTGGAAAGCGGACCGGCAGGAATTCATCTGCCCTTGCCACGATGCCCAATTTGGACTGGATGGCAGGGTCCTGGGTGGTCCGCCGCCACGTCCTCTGGACGCGTTTTCAGGCACCAGCCTTAAAGTCGAGAACGACATACTATTTCTCCATTTCTTGGAAAGCTGATCCATGTTTAAAAAACTCTTTGCATGGCTGGATGAACGTCTGGGACTGAACGACATGTACAAGGCCGTCCTGGATCGCCCCGAACCAAAAGGCAACTGGTGGAATACTCTCGGCAGTGCCAGCATGTTTCTGTTTGTGATGCAGGGGCTGACCGGCATCTTCTTGTGTGTCTATTACACGCCCTCACCCGACCATGCCTACGACAGCATTCAATACATCATGAATGATGTGGCCTTTGGCTGGCTGATCCGCGGCATCCATCACTGGGGCGCTACACTGATGGTGATCGTGGTTTTCATCCACATGATCCGGGTATTTGTGACTGCCTCATACAAGTATCCACGCGAGCTGACCTGGCTGATCGGCGTGGGCCTGCTGTTGTGTACGCTGGGGATGGGTTTCACCGGCTACCTGCTTCCATGGGACCAGAAAGCATACTGGGCCACAACGGTCGGAACCTCTATCGCCGGCAGCGTCCCTTGGATTGGGCCTTTTATCCTGAAGGTGCTGCGTGGCGGATCGGACTTAAGCGCCCTCACCCTCAGTCGGTTCTTCGCTGCCCACATTTGGATGCTCCCGGCTGTCCTTGTCAGCCTGATGGGTGCACATCTGTTTCTCATCATTAAACATGGCGAATCGCAGTTCCCGGGCAAGGATGACTAAAGGAGCACGGCGATGAAAGACGAGACCAAAAAGTCCATCCTTGAGAAATATAAGATCGCCCTGCAAAAAGGCGAGCGCTTCTGGCCCGATAGCATCTATAAAGATCTGGTGGTATCGCTGGCGATCTTTGTTGTCTTGATCCTGCTGGCCACCTTTATCGGCGTGCCCGGCGAGCCCAAAGCCAATCCCAGCGATACTTCATATGTCCCCAAGCCGGAGTGGTACTTCCTGTTCCTGTTCAAATTCTTGGCACTCTATGGACAGATCCCGGTATTGGGAAAAATTGAATGGGTCGCCACGACGCTCATCCCCGTCCTGGCGGTGGGTGTGCTCTTCGTCCTGCCGCTGATCGACCGCAACCCCTACCGCGCCTATTCCCGGCGTGTACTGGCATTGACCGTGATGGGTGTTTTCCTGGTCAGCGTGGTGACCCTAACCCTGATCGCAGATTTTCCAACGACCACTTTGCCAGTGCTTCAATTCCTGGCCGGACTGGCTGTACCGGCGTTGGCATTTGTGCTCCTGTTTGGCCTGTCCCTCCTGGCGAAAAAGGCCGCCAGCCGGGTGGGGCATGCACAAATCTGGGTGGCGGGGGGCGCTGCACTGGTAATGGTCAGCTTGTCCCTCACAGTAATGGCGCTTGCCCCACCCGCTGCTGCTAGTACGGTCCAGGTGGCGGAAACACTTCCAGAGCAAATTGCCCAGGGGCAGGACCTGTATTCTCTCAACTGTGTTGAGTGCCACGGAGCGGATGGCGAAGGCGGCGTCATTCAGGGTGTGACAGGCTTGGATGGCTTCAACATGAAAGCTATCCATAGCCAGGATGAAATGTATACCCGCGATGACCAGACTCTGGCAGAAATCATCGCTTTCGGGCAGCCGAACCTGGGCATGCAGCCGTTTGGCACAGCCTATGGCGGTACGCTCTCTCCCACGGAAATTGATTCGCTTGTGGCCTTTCTGCGCTATACCTGGGATGACCGCGCCCAATTGCCTGCCGGGGCGATCACTTCAATCCCGGCTCTTGGCCCGAACGAGGTGCCTTCCTGGGATGTACACATTCAGTTGCTCACCAAACGCTACTGTGTTTCCTGTCACCAGGCCGGCAAGCAGAACGATAACTACCTGATGACCTCTTACGATGATATGCTGAAAACCGGCGATAACGCCCCAGTGATGACTGCTGGTGACCTGAACAGTCTGTTGCTCCAGCTCATCAATGGACACCCCAGTAAGGATTCGAAGACTGGCAACACCATCCGCCAGATGCCGCCGACCAAACTGCTCGACCAGCAATATATCGATATGTTGACCCGCTGGATCCTGGCCGGGATGCCCGAGACTGCCCAGGAGGCCGCCGCCAAAGCACCAAGCCCTACACCAACGGTAGCAAAGTAGAGAATAGTAAGCAGGGAAAAGGGGAAAAAGCCTGTCCGGAAGGGCAGGACTTTTTGTTTAGTCAGGGCATAATCAGAGTGGCGAGTCCGCCCGTGTGGTAGAATTAATCTCTATGAATGCTGAACAACGTAAACTTCCTCCGCCTCCCGGCCTGATCGCCTCCCTGGTGCGGGGTTTTGATTCTGTCGCCAACCACGTCCTGGTCATCCTGCCTCCCGTCTTGCTCGACCTGTTCCTGTGGCTCGGCCCGCACCTGCGCTTGAAAAGCTTTCTCCAGCCGTTTCTTGAACAGTTGCCTTTGCTGGCAAAATCCTTCCCATCCAATTTTCCAGACCTGGCTACCATCCAACAAGCCTGGACCAGCTTCATGAACCAGTTCAATTTATTCATCATCCTGCGCACTTTCCCGGTCGGGGTCACGAGTCTGCTGAGTCTCCAGATGCCCGGGCAAACCCCGCTGGGAGCTCCGGTAAGTCTGGATGCTGGTTCGTTCCTCGGGATAATTGGCTGGGCTATCCTCCTAGCCCTGCTCGGTTGGTTGATTGGCGCGCTCTATTACTATTGGATCTCCAGCGTGGCGATCAAACCTGGGGCGCGCTCTCTCTGGAAATCCATCCAACAGACGACATTCCTTTCCATTATCTGGTTGGGCTTGCTCTTTATTCTTGGGCTGCCGGCCTTCCTGCTGGTATCCGTGATTGCATTCTTCAGCCCGCTTCTGGGTGAGATCCTTTTTTTTGCAGGCGCTTTGCTGCTGATCTGGTTGACGATGCCGGTCTTTTTCTCAGTGCATGGCATTTTTGCCCTGCAACTGGATGCCTTCCGCTCCATCCTGGGCAGCCTGCGGATGGTGCGGTTTACCCTGCCCAATACCGGCTTGTTCCTGCTGGCATTCGTGTTGGTTAACTCAGGCTTGAACATTTTGTGGAATACCCCTTCGCAAAGTTCTTGGTGGATGCTAGTGGGCATTGCCGGGCACGCTTTCGTCTCGACCGCGTTGCTTGCCGCCAGTTTCATATACTATCGGGATATCAACGCCTGGCTGGCAGCCGTCTTTGAGCAGCTTCAAAAACAGACTACCTCGGCAAAGTCAAATTAGAGGAAATGGCTTTATGGACTTCCTGTGGTGAGGAAGAAAATAGGGGGTGTTGGGCGAGCTTCGCTCGCCTAACACCCCCATACCTTCTCTTAAATCACAGCGATTTCCAGTGAATTGAGGAATTATGGCAACCAACGGAAGTTATAACGCAAAGGATATACAAGTCCTGGAAGGACTGGAAGCCGTCCGGCGCCGCCCGGGCATGTATGTGGGCGGCACGGATATCAAAGCCCTGCACCACCTTGTCTATGAAGTGGTGGACAACTCGATTGATGAGGCCCTGGCTGGAGTCTGCACGCGTATCGAAATTGTCATTCATCCCGATTCGTCTGTGACCGTTACAGATAATGGGCGCGGCATTCCGGTGGACATGCATCCGACCGAGAAGAAATCGGCCCTGGAAGTGGTGATGACCAAACTGCATGCCGGCGGCAAGTTCGGTGGCGGCGGCTACAAGGTTTCAGGCGGGTTGCACGGCGTGGGTGTCTCGGCAGTGAATGCACTTTCCGAATGGTGCGAGGTGGAGGTCAAACGCGATGGCCAGCTCTACTTCCAGCGTTACATACGCGGCCATCCCCAGGAACCGGTCAAGGTGATTGGGAAGGTCAAGAAGCCTGGGGATACTGGCACGAAGACCACCTTCAAGTATGACCCGCTCATTTTCACGGAAGCGCTCGAATACCGTTTCGACACCCTCATTCAGCGTTTCCGCGAGATGGCTTTCGTCACACGTGGCACCACCATTTACTTCCTGGACGAGCGCAGCAACCATGAGTTGACCTTCTACTTTGAGGGTGGGATCACTTCCTTCGTCCGATATTTGGACCGTAACCGTGAGGTCCTGCATCCGGTTGTATATGTTGAAAAAGAGATCGAAGGCATCGGCATCGAATGCGCCGTACAGTACACGGATGCCTATACCGAGTCGGTCTATTCCTTTGCCAACACCATCAACACGGTGGACGGTGGTACGCATCTTACCGGCATGCGCTCGGCCCTGACACGTGTGGTCAATGACTATGCCCGCAAGAGCGGGTTGCTCAAGGAAGCCGACCCAAACTTCTCCGGCGACGATACGCGCGAGGGCCTAACTGCCATTATCAGCATCAAGCACCCCGACCCGCAGTTCGAGAGCCAGACGAAAGTGAAATTGATGAACCCCGAAGCGCAGACCTATGTCACGCAGGTGCTGGGCGAGGCCTTTGGGACTTTCCTTGAGGAGAACCCGCAAGCCGCCAAGGCTATCATCGCCAAGTGTCTCACCTCGGCGCGCGCCCGCGATGCCGCCCGCAAGGCGCGTGACCTGGTCATCCGCAAATCCGCCTTGGAGAGCCTTACCCTGCCGGGCAAACTGGCCGACTGCTCCGGGCGGGATGCAACCAAGACCGAACTATACATCGTGGAAGGTGACTCGGCCGGTGGCTCGGCCAAGCAGGGCCGCGACCGGCATTTCCAGGCCATCCTGCCCCTGCGTGGCAAGATTTTGAATACCGAGCGCGCCCGCCTTGATAAGATCCTGGGGAACAACGAAGTGCGGGCGCTCATCTCCGCCCTGGGTACCGGCGTGGGCGACAACTTCGACCTGGCTGGCTTGCGTTACGGGCGCATCATCATTATGACGGATGCCGACGTGGACGGCAGTCATATCCGCACGCTTTTGCTGACCTTCTTCTTCCGCTACATGCCCTCGCTGATCGACGACGGCCATCTCTACATTGCCCAGCCGCCGCTCTATCGCCTGGCGTATAAGAACCAGGTCCATTATGCCTACAATGATGCCGAAAAGGACAAGCTGCTCAAGAGCCTGGCTGCCAGCCCCGACAAGGTCAGCCTGTCGCGCTACAAAGGCCTGGGCGAGATGAACCCGCAGCAGCTCTGGGATACAACCATGAACCCGGTCAACCGCACCCTGCTGCTGGTGACGGTGGATGACGCCGCTGAAGCCGACCGTACCTTCGACATGCTCATGGGCGACGCCGTCGACCCCCGCAAGCGCTTCATCCAGACGCACGCCAAGGCGGTCAGGAATCTGGATATCTAGCTAGATAACAAAACCTAATCAATTGAAGCTGCCCTATCTCTCTGAGGTAGGGCAGTTGCTTATGATTACATTCAATCGACTTGCTCTTCTTTAAGGAGTGGACAAGTTCACCCGGGCTGCCAATGCATGTAGAACAGTTTCGTCCCAACCATTATAACAACCAGGCCGGCGAACAGGACGATCAGGTTCAGAATCACCCATGGTAGGTCAGCCCGCTGGAGGGAGTGCCAGCGTTGTGCCCCCAGTTCAAATAAAAGCATATCCAGGAAATTGGCGGCTGGGAAAGCTGCGATGAACAACCCCAGCAAAACACCACTTTGACCGTTCACTTCGTCATTACCGGTCAGCGCCGGCCGGAAATGCACCAGCAGGTTGAATGCCAGTGCGACACCCAACAGGATCCATAATACGGCGGGATGACGTTTACGCAGGGGTAGTTTCATTTTCTATACCAGTA
>JBEKVG010000049.1:0-10598 GCA_049514195.1 Anaerolineales bacterium
CAGGACGGTATCGCGCATATAACTTGACCGTTGGCGCAGAAATTCGATCACATCCGGCTCCTGCTTGGAGAGGTCAAGAAAGAAATGCTCGGTTTCGCGCAATTCAGGCGTGGAACTATCAATCTTACTGCGGGGATTGATCAGTTTCTCGGGTTCTAGTACATTACCGCATTTGTCGCACTGGTCCGAGCGGGCACCGGGAAAGCCGCAGATGTAGCAGGTACCTTCCACATAGCGGTCCGGCAGGAATTTCTTTGCTGAGGACGAATACCATTGCATGGATTTCCGGGTGTAAAGAAAACCGTTCTCTTTAAGCGCCAGGAATATGGCCTGGGCAACCTTGAAGTGGTTTTCAGTATGAGTGGTAGTGAAGAGATCATAAGAAATACCCAATTGCTGGAATAGTTCGAGGAAGCCATTGTGATATTTCTTATACACTTCCTCGACGGGCTTGCCTTCTTTGTCAGCAGCGATTGTGACGGGTGTGCCGTGCGAATCCGTGCCGGAAACCATCAACACGGCTTCAGCTTTCAAACGGTGGTAACGGGCGACGATGTCACCAGGCAGGTGTGAACCGGTGATATTGCCAACGTGGATCTCGGCATTGGCATAGGGCCAGGCGATGGCAATCAGGATGTTTTCGGACATATTTGACTCCTTGCTCTTATAAACAAAACTGCCGGCTTTCGCCAGCAGCGTCATCAGGCGGTACAAACCGTCCCGCAGTTCATCTGGCGTTGAACTGCAAGTAAAGGCGGGACATCATCATAACAAAAGCGCTCATGGAGTGAAGTTTACTATGTACTGCGTTCTGTGGCAAGTGAAATTGCCATTTGACATTTGACCATGCTTTGAGAACCCATATAATCAAATGGAAGTCGCGGCAGCCTAATTGGGAACGAGATTGGGTGTCGTGAAGTAGAAGGACATGCTAGCGGGACTGAAGGATCATCTTGCTTATGGCTTTAACCCGTAGGAGTCCGGTCAATCAGGATCGCACAGTCTCCATCGCCGCATGCAATACAGTGCTTTTCTTTGACTTCAAAGTACTTCCCCCCACTGATCCAAAATAGGGCCTCTTGTAGCAAACCCACCGCCAGATGACAACATGGATCATCGGACTGCCTCTCCCAACACAAAGGACAGCGCTCAATATGCCAAAATATGTATTTCTTATCACTTTCCAAGCGTACCTTTTGGTCAGTATAGTTATTGAAGATTGCCGCAAAGGCTTCACTGCCAGTTTTGAGTTTCGCCTGGAGCGGTAGGAGACGGAAAGCCAGATCGGTTAGGCCTTCTTCGGGACCGAATTGGCGCAAACCATACTTGAAGCAGGCACGACCAATGCGCACGGCCAGACCGCGGCCGGCCCGAGGTCCATAAACTGTTTCTAGGCCAGATTGCAGATGGCTGATATGTGCAAAGGGAAATTTAAGGTCTTGATCATATGGAGGATAATTATCAATATATACTGGAAGATCCACGAGATTGAGCACAGTGTTAACCCCAGAATGCCCAAGGACTTCTTCCATCGCCAGTAGTACAACCCGCCCCATGCGGTTTGGATAAAAATACTTCTGCTTACCCGAATTGATGGTCATGCCAGAATGCAACGATGGTGTTCCAAATGGGGATGATGTAGAAGGCGATTATACATGGTAGGTCACCGTGCGTCAAACCTATGTGCGGTTTTCAGCAAGAAGCAGTATAATTTTCGAATAATTAAGAAAGGAGTAGCAAAATGATGAAGATAGAGGTTGTTTATTGTACAGTTTGACACTTTACCGACCGGGCCGTGGGCCTGGTAGATGATCTGCTCAAGAATTTTGAACCGGAGATTGAAAGCGTAACCCTTGTTCCATCCGATGGAGGCCGCTTTGAAGTTAGCGTGAACAATCAGCTGATCTACTCCAAACTCCGGACCGGACGTCACGCTGAGCCTGGTGAAATCGTTGGGTTGATCCAAAAACTCTCAAAAAAGAAATAGTGATAGATTGTGCTGTTTCACAGCGACTAAAGTCGCTACTACGAGAAATGGTTTGAGGTAATTATGGCTAAAAAAGGCCGTGTCTTTTCCGGCATCCGCCCCACCGGGCGCGCCCATTTGGGCAACTACCTGGGCGCGTTCAAGAACTATGTTGCCTTGCAGGATGATTACGAGTGCGTGTATTGCATCGTGGACCTGCATGCCCTGACAACGGTCGAGGATACTCTCGACCTCAAGCAAAATACGTATGAACTGGCCATCGATTTGCTGGCAACCGGTATCCGCCCGGAGGAGACCATCCTCTTCATCCAAAGTCATGTTCCCCAAGTGACTGAACTTCATACCATCCTCTCAATGGTCACGCCACTCGGAAAATTGACCGAACTGCCAACATTTAAAGAAAAAGTACGCCAGAATCCCAACAACGTCAACTTTGGGCTGGTAGGCTATCCTGTCTTAATGGCCGCTGACATAGTCCTGTACAAATCCGACCTGGTGCCAGTCGGCATCGACCAAGCACCGCACATTGAATTCACCCGCGAAGTGGTTCGCTCTTTCAATTACCGCTATAAAACCAATGTACTCATCGAACCCGGCATGAAGAGTGCTGAGGTTCCCAAAGTTCTCGGCATTGACGGGAAGGAAAAGATGAGTAAGAGTCTCGATAACCAGATCGAGATCGCTGCAACACCCGAGGAGACACACCAACGCGTCATGTTGATGGTCACCGACCCTCAGCGCATCAGGCGTACCGACCCCGGCAACCCGGATGTGTGCAACGTTTTCACCATGCATAAGGTTTTCACGCCCCAAGTCGATGTCGAAATGATCAACGTGGAATGCCGCCGGGCAGGCATCGGCTGCGTGGACTGTAAAAAGATATATGCCAAAAATCTAAACAAGGCTTTGGAACCCTTCCGGGCCAAACGTGCCGAGATAGCCGCACATCCGGATCTCGTACCGGCAGTGCTCGCCGATGGTGCCAGGCGGGCCCGGGCCATCGCCGAAAGAACGATGGAGCAGGTGAGGGCAGCCGTGCAGCTCCCATAGACAAAGTCTAAGAGTCTTTTTGCCTTATACCTTTTCGTACAATCATGCGC
This sequence comes from Anaerolineales bacterium, assembly GCA_049514195.1. GTDB lineage: Bacteria > Chloroflexota > Anaerolineae > Anaerolineales > Villigracilaceae > UBA877. The sequence continues at coordinate 3,088 of JBEKVG010000049.1, forward strand.
GCACTTGTCCAACGCGTCAAATCCGGGAAAGTTACTGTAGCTAACCATACCGTTGCCGAAATCGCCCAAGGCTTGGTGATTCTGCTTGGAATAGGTCAGGGTGATAACGAGGAGAAAGCCCGCGTCCTAGCCGAGAAGATTGCCACCTTACGCATTTTTGAAGATGACGAAGGCAGGTTTAACTTATCCATTCTGGATAAAGGCGGAGCGGTTATCGTTGTTTCCCAATTTACTCTTTACGCTGACACGCACAAGGGACGCAGGCCTTCTTTCACCGACGCTGCCCCACCCGAGGTCGCCGCGCCCCTCGTGGATAAATTCGCAAATTTATTACGCGCACAGGGTCTCTCCACCCAGACCGGGGTCTTCGGCGCGCACATGCTGGTCGAGATTGAAAATGACGGTCCGGTCACGATTTGGTTGGAAAAATAGCTTTATTTATATTCATACTCTTTGCTTGACGCTTTAGAAAGGTTGTGCTAGTATCACTTCGAAATCCCTTACCACGCAATTTCCTAAGGAGGAAAGCATGTCCAAGAAGGTTATCATTGTTTTTACAATTGCTATAGCAGCAATGCTGCTGTTCACCGCATGCGAGCGTTCTGCATCACAGCCCATTTTGGCTACGCCGACTGCCGAGAGTTCCAATGCCACCTCCCAGTCTACCAGCTTGAGCTTGGTGCAGCAGTGGGGAACGTCCACTGCCATTTATATACAAACGGCGGAAGCCATGGGCCTGATCACCCCTGGCCCCACATCAGAGACGCCTCAAGCCAGCCTAGCAGCTACCCAGGCAGAAAAAACAGTTTCCACATCAGTAGTTCCACCCACAGGAGCTCCCACGGCTACTGCCGTGCCTGGAACTACGCCTGAAGCAACAAAGGTAACGACACCTGTAGTTATCGTACCAACCGCCACACCTGGTCGTCCGGCAACATATACATTACATGAAGGAGAATTCCCCTACTGCCTCGCTCGCCGTTTTGATGTCAATCCAGACGACTTGTTGAGTCTGAATAGCTTGGTCAATGGACAGAATCTCCAGCCTGGATTGACATTAAGCATCCCACAGACAGGTTCTTATCCAGGTACCCGTGCCCGGAATCCTCACCCAGCCCAATATACTGTGGCTGTGGGCGACACTTTCTATAGTATTGCCTGCTACTTTGGTGATGTCGATCCAACCTCCATCGCTGCCGCAAACGGTCTTTCCATGTCCACTACACTGACAGCCGGACAAACCCTGAACATTCCATAAGAAAAAGCAACGCTTATCATTCACCCAGGCGAAGAAACTTCGCCTGGGTGTTATTTTGGAGAGCGGGTATGCCATTTGAATTGCTGAAATCCGAAATCGTCTATCCGGGCCGTGCATTCACCATCCGCCGCGACAACTTGCGATTGCCCGATGGCCACGAAACCAGATTTGATATCGTCGAACATCCTGGATCGGTAATCATCCTCCCGGTTGATGAACAGAACAACTTGCTTTTTGTCCGGCAATATCGTCACGCGGCCGGGTTGGATCTCCTGGAGCTGCCGGCTGGGACTCTGGATGAAGGCGAGGCACCCGAAGCATGCGCACGGCGCGAGGTTCGGGAAGAGACAGGCATGGCGGCGGGGATATTGGCTCATCTGGGTGGGTTCTACCTGGCACCGGGTTACTCCACTGAATATATGCACGTCTACCTGGCAACTGAGCTGCATTCCGATCCTTTGGAAGCCGATGCGGATGAGTTCCTTACCGTCGAATATATTCCGCTGGGCAAGGTGCTGGCGATGGTCAAGCACGGCGAAATTCCGGATGCGAAATCTCTTGCGGCGATATTATTAGCACAATCGCATTTAGAAAAGTTACAGTAACCCAAATTTATTCATGACATGTCGCAGGGGAATGTGTGCATTAAATTACTTTCGCTGGTAGAATCGATATAATACACTTATGGGTCGAAAAGTGTGTCTCACACAGAGTTTGCTGTGTTATTCCAGTTAGAAGGAGTAAAGCTTCATGGAACGTAAAATGGTTACGATTGACGGGAACGAAGCCACTGCTTCCGTTGCCCATCGCATAAACGAAATTTGCGCTATCTACCCCATTACACCTTCATCCAATATGGGAGAATTCGCGGATGATTGGTCGGCAATTAAGCGCAAGAATATCTGGGGAAGTGTTCCTCTGGTAATCGAGATGCAGTCTGAAGGCGGCGCTTCGGGTGCAGTACACGGGGCACTCCAGACCGGTGCGCTGACTACCACTTTCACGGCCAGCCAAGGTTTGCTGTTGATGATCCCCAATATGTTTAAAATTGCCGGGGAATTGACCAGTACAGTCTTCCACGTTTCAGCCCGTACGGTGGCGACTCATGCTCTATCCATCTTCGGCGACCATTCGGATGTGATGGCATGCCGCCAGACTGGCTGGGCAATGCTACCCTCCGGATCGGTGCAGGAAGCACATGACATGGCCTTGATTGCCCAGGCCTCCACGCTGGAAGCGCGGGTGCCATTCCTGCATTTCTTCGACGGCTTCCGCACCTCCCATGAGATAGCCAAAATCGAACAATTGAGCGACGACGACCTGCGAGCCATGATTGACGACGAACTCGTGCGCGCCCATCGTGCGCGTGCCATGTCGCCCGACCACCCGTTCCTGCGTGGCTCTGCTCAGAACCCGGATGTGTTCTTCCAGGCGCGTGAAACGATCAATCCATACTACACCGCCGTACCCGGGATTGTCCAGAAAGCCATGGACAAGTTTGCCAAACTCACTGGCCGTACTTATCACCTGTTCGATTACGTCGGTGTGCCGGATGCTGAGCGTGTTGTGATTATCATGGCCTCTGGCGGCGAGACCGCCGAAGCCACCGTGCGCTACCTGATGGCAAAGGGCGAAAAAGTCGGCGTGATCCGGGTCCGTCTATACCGACCATTCTCGAGGGAACATTTCCTCAAGGCCCTACCCAAGACTGTTAAATCCATTGCCGTCATGGACCGCACCAAGGAACCCGGTGCAGCCGGCGATCCGCTCTATATTGATGTAGTTAATGCCTTGTTCGAAGGCAACCGCAAAGATATCAAGGTGATTGGCGGGCGTTATGGCCTGTCTTCGAAAGAATTTACCCCGGCCATGGTCAAGGCCGTGCTCGACGAACTCCAGAAGTCTGAGCCTAAAAATCACTTCGTCGTTGGCATTAACGAAGACGTGACCCACTCCAGCCTGGATTATGACCCGAACTTCTCGGTTGAACATCCCGAGACTGTTCGCTGCCTCTTCTTTGGCCTGGGTTCGGATGGTACTGTTGGAGCCAACAAGAACTCCATCAAGATCATCGGCGAAGACACCGACAACAACGCTCAAGGCTATTTCTACTACGATTCCAAGAAGGCCGGCACATTGACCGTGTCGCACCTGCGCTTTGGCCCCAAGCCAATTCAGGCTCCGTATCTGATCACCCCCAACACAGCCAACTTTGTAGCCTGCCACCAGTTCAATTTCCTCGAGCGCTTTGACTTTACCAAATACGCCCAGCCTGGCGCGGTCTTCCTGGTAAACAGCCTGTATGGTCCGGAGGAAATCTGGGACAAACTGCCGCAGGAAGTCCAGAAAGATGTTATCGAGAAGAAACTCAGGTTTTACACCATCAACGCCTACGATGTGGCCGAAAAGACTGGTATGGGCAGCCGCGTGAACACCATCATGCAGACCTGCTTCTTTGCCATTTCCGGCATCCTGCCACGCGATGAAGCCATTGCCCAGATCAAAAAGGCCATCCAAAAAACGTATGGCAAGCGCGGTGAAGCAGTTGTCCAGAAGAACTTTGCGGCTGTGGACCAATCCCTGGCCCACCTGCACGAAGTCAAGGTGCCTGGCAAAGTTACCAGCACTTTCACTCGGCGTGCTCCGGTCCCGTCTGAAGCACCGGCTTTCGTACGCGACGTACTCGGTCCGATGATTGCTTTCGAAGGTGATACCGTCCCGGTGTCTGCTATGCCTGTGGATGGCACCTTCCCCACCGGCACGACCAAGTGGGAAAAGCGTAACATCGCCTTGGAAATCCCGGTCTGGGAATCCGACCTGTGTATCCAGTGCGGAAAGTGCGTCTTTGTCTGCCCACACGCGGTCATCCGGCACAAGGTTTTCGACAAGAAGTTCCTTGAGAAAGCTCCGGCCACTTTCAAGTACATGGACTCCAAGTTTAAGGAATTTCCCGGCATGGCCTACTCCGTCCAAGTGGCTCCCGAGGATTGTACCGGCTGCGGTCTGTGCATTGAAGCCTGCCCGGCCAAGGACAAAACCAACCCGGCCCGCAAGTCCATCAACATGGCTCCACAGCCAGCTCTGCGCGAATCTGAGGCAGTCAACTGGGAGTTCTTCCTTGGCTTGCCAGAAGCCGATCGCACCACTTTCAGCGTGGGCACAATCAAGAACTCACAGTTGCTCGAACCCTTGTTCGAGTTCTCAGGAGCCTGCTCTGGTTGCGGCGAGACGCCTTATATCAAACTGATGTCGCAACTATTCGGCGATCGGGCCATTATTGCTAATGCCACAGGTTGCTCTTCAATCTACGGTGGCAACCTGCCAACCACTCCCTACACAATCAACAAAGAAGGACGCGGCCCAGCCTGGTCCAACTCGCTGTTCGAGGATAATGCCGAATTCGGTCTAGGTTTCCGTCTGACGCTGGATAAGCAGAATGAATATGCCCGCGATGTTCTACCTACATTCGTCAACGAACTCGGCCAGGACCTGATTGATGGTCTCCTTAAAGCAGATCAGACCACCGATCTTGGCATCAAACAGCAGCGCGAGCGTGTGGATGCCCTAAAGAAGAAGCTCGCCCAATCAAAGAACCCCCAAGCAAAGAACTTGGCGGCAGTGGCCGACGCCCTGGTTAAAAAATCCGTCTGGATCGTTGGCGGGGATGGATGGGCGTACGATATTGGTTATGGTGGTCTGGACCATGTTATTTCCACCGGTCGTAACGTGAACTTGCTTGTCCTGGATACCGAGGTTTACTCGAATACCGGCGGACAGGCTTCCAAATCCACGCCACGCGGCGCGGTCGCCCGGTTCGCTGCTCAGGGCAAGGGTTTATCGAAAAAAGATTTGGGCCTGATGGCCATTGCCTACGGTTACGTCTATGTAGCGCGCGTTGCCATGGGCTTCAGCGACCAGCACACCTTGAAAGCCTTCATCGATGCCGAATCCTATGATGGTCCCTCCATAATTATTGCCTACAGCCATTGTATCTCGCATGGCATTGACATGGCCAAAGGCCTGGAACAGCAGAAACTGGCCGTCCAGTGCGGTCTGTGGCCGCTTTATCGCTTTGACCCACGCCTGGCAGCGGTAGGCAAAAACCCGCTCATGATTGACTACAAGGAACCGACCATACCGGTGGACCAGTACATGTACAATGAAACCCGCTTCCGTATGTTGGTGCAGAGTAATGAGGCCCGCGCCGAAACACTGCTCAAGCTATCCCGTGAAGATGCCAAGGCTCGTTGGAATTTCTACTCTCAGATGGCCGCAATGCATTATGGCGGGAACAACGAGCAGAATTAAGTAGTTGATAAGCAAAAGGAGCAAAGGAGAGAATATTATGGTCGACCTAACTACTACCTATCTTGGCTTGAAATTGAAGAACCCTCTTGTGGCTTCAGCTTCCCAACCGATATCTGATAAAGTGGAAAAGGTTATAAGGTTGGAAGAGGCTGGGATTGCCGCCGTCGTGATGTATTCACTTTTTGAGGAACAGGTTATTCACGAAAGCCTGGAATTGGACCATTATCTATCTACTGGGACGGATTTCTCACGGGAAGTAGCCAGTTATTATCCTCAAACCGGTAACTTCACGCTTGCGCCGGAAGCATATGTCGATGCTGTCAATAAAACCAAAAAGGCCGTCAGCATTCCCGTCATCGGCAGCTTGAATGGTGTTTCCACTGGTGGCTGGATCAAATACGCCCGAAAAATCGAAGAGGCAGGAGCGGATGCGCTCGAACTCAACCTATACTATCTGGCAACTGATTCAATAATTACCGGTAGCGAACTTGAAGACAACTACGTTACTCTCGTCGGTGATGTCTGTAAAAGCATTAGCATCCCGGTTGCCGTAAAACTGAGTCCGTTCCTGACCGCTATTCCCAATATTGCGAAACGCCTGGCAGGCGCCGGAGCAAAAGGGCTGGTACTCTTCAATCGCTTCTACCAGCCCGATATTGACTTGGAAACACTTGAAGTCGTTCCAAACCTCATACTGAGCAATTCAAATGACCTGCGTCTGCCTCTCCGCTGGACTGCTATCCTATATGGACGCATCCAGGCCGACTTAGCTCTCACCAGCGGTATACATACAGCCGAAGATGTCCTCAAAGCCATGATGGCGGGTGCCAGCGTGGCAATGATGACTTCCGAGCTTCTCCAAAAGGGCTTTGGTCGCATCCGTGTTATCCTTGCCGATATCGAAAAATGGATGCTTGATCATGAATATAATTCTATCCACCAGATGAAAGGCAGCTTGAGCCATAAGTCAGTCAAGGAACCTGCCGCTTTTGAACGTGCAAATTATATGAAGATGCTTCATTCTTTTAAAACACTCCCGTAGTCTCAGAACCTGGTCAATTGAAAGAAAAAACCCCTGTCAAAACACAGGGGTTTTGTTTGATATGATAAGTGCTTACCAGAACTGGTCACTCTTCAGTGGGAACAGGTTCGGCTTTCCGATGGCGGAAAGTAATCCGCCCCCGAGTCAGATCATAAGGTGATATTTCCACCCTGACGCGATCCCCAAGCAGGATACGGATGTAATACTTGCGCATCTTGCCAGCCAGATAGGCCAGGATCTCGTGCCCGTTATCGAGCCGGACGCGGAATTGGGTCCCAGGTAGTGCTTCGACGACCAATCCCTCCATCTGAATCTTATCCTCATTCGACATAAACAACCTCCAGTTCCGTTAGCCGGTTTATTCAAAATCCTTATACTGGCGTCGCTTGATCCGGCGGATTGCCTTCTTCTTCTCCATGCGGCGTTGCTCACTCTTGGATACAAACCAGCGCTTTCGGCGAACCGTGCTCAAGATGCCACTCTTGACGATCTTCTTACGGAATCGCTTTAGCAGCATATCCTGAGACTCATTACTACGCAAATTTACTACCGTCAACCTTATCACCTCCTCCTATGGAGGAATTAAAATAAAAACTCGGCTTGTCACAGACTCTGCCGAGCACGCGCAAAACCCGAAAACCACATTCAAAGGCGGATCACGAATTTATGCTATAGACTCCTTGACTGCCAGACACAACAAATAAATCAGCAATCATGCACGTGCCAGACTGTGAACTTAATGATTATACCCCAGGAAAGAATAGCTGAGAAGAGAAATAGAAAAAGTCTCTTTGGCAATGACCTACTCTCCCAGGCAGTTACCCACCAAGTACCATCGGCGCTGACGAGCTTAACTTCCGGGTTCGGGATGGGACCGGGTGTACCCTCGCCGCTCAAATCACC
>JBEKVG010000050.1:0-14089 GCA_049514195.1 Anaerolineales bacterium
CTTTTCTCAGTCGCCACCTTCTCACGCCATTCCACCAGGCGGACACAACGATGGCAATTCAGAAGTTCAGCATTAAGTTCCTGGAGGGTCATATCCAGATTCTACCTTACAACCAGCTTGAAATTCTGCATTTTTGCGTTACACTTGCTGTGTGCTACGAAGAAAAGCTGTATTCTGCTACGCAGAATACAAAAGGCAGTAGGATTATTTTAGGAGGAATAAATGAAACCATTCCGAAAAAATGTAGCCATTGCCATAGACGGCGGCGGAATCCGGGGTGTGATCGTTACAGGGGCTCTTACCACGTTGGAGAGGCATCTAAGGAAACCGGTGCACGATATCTTCCGACTGGCGGCGGGGACTTCCACTGGCTCGATTATTTCCGCCGGTATTGCGGCCGGCTTAACTGCAGCGGAAATGTACCAGCTCTACGTCACTTTGGGTGGTACTATTTTCAAAAAATCCTGGCGGACCTTCTTCTGGCCGCTCACCCGCTTTCGTTATCCTCATGAACCTTTGATTAATGCCCTGCGCGAACATATCGGCACAAGCAAAATGGGCGATTTCTGGACAGCCAACCCACCTACCGATGTGGTTATCACCACTTTCGATTTGCTTGCAGGGAAGACCTGTTTCATCAAACCCTGGAAGAAGGAATACAAGGACTGGCCGGTTATCTGGGCCATCCTCGCCTCCAGCTCCGTTCCCACCTTCTTCCCGGTTGTGGATGGCCGTTACGTGGATGGTGGTGTCGGCTCCTATGCTAACCCCTGCTATCTGGCGGCTTATGAGGCGCAATTCTGTCTGAGATGGGATCCGAAGGAAACGACGCTTATCAGCCTTGGGACCGGCCGCGACCCGAATGGAGTTAAACCCGGAGCGCCAAAGCGGTTCATGGCTTGGGATTGGATTGCTCCCACGCTGGATGCATTCCTGGCTTCTGCAGACGATCAGCAGGTACATCTCGTGGAAACCTTCTTCCAGGATTTGGACTTCCGGCGTTTCCAGGTGGACCTGAGCCAGGGCATTTCGATGGATGACGCTAGTCAGATTTCAAGCCTGACAGCCTACGGTGAACAGATGGGCAAAATGATCCTGACCGACCAGTATGACCGGGCGCTGGGCATTACACCTGGAATGCCTGCCCTTACATAAATTTATCCTTTCCAAGAACATCCCGCAGGTTCGGGTAAATCAATCTAAAAGATTCTCCACGAATTTACACAAAGGTCACGAATAAAATTTTTACGTGTGTCATTTCAAGGAGTAACTCTTAAAAATTCGTGTCTCTTCGTGTTCTTCGTGGATTAATAAATAAACATTGCGTCCCCGAACGAGTAAAAGCGATAATGCTGCTGCATGGCAACATCATAAGCATGCAGGATTAGCTCGCGTCCGGCGAAAGCGCTGACCAGCATGATCAGAGTGGACTTGGGCAAGTGAAAATTGGTGATCATGGCATCCACAAGTTTGAACTGGTAACCGGGCAAAATATATAAGTTCGTCGGTCCACTGTAAGACAGGATACTATCCTGGCCCGCTCTTGCTGCCGACTCCAGTGTCCGCACGGAAGTTGTCCCAACTGCAATAATCCTCCCACCGGATTGATGGGCCCGGGTAATGGCATCCACTGTCGCCGGTGGGACCTGGCACCACTCGGTGTGGATCTGGTGATCTTCCGGATCATCTTCAGTGACCGGGGCGAAGGTGTCCAGTCCGACATGCAGCAGGACTTCTGCAAAGTTTACACCTTGCGACTTGAGCTCATCTATCAGGCTCGGCGTAAAGTGCAGACCGGCTGTCGGTGCAGCCGCAGAACCAGGTTCGCGCGCATAGACAGTCTGGTAGCGCTCAGGATCCTGGAGCGGCTCATGGATGTAGGGCGGCAGCGGGACATGCCCCACACTGGAGAAATACGGCTCGATCGGCTCGGCAAAGCGCAAGCGCCGGCGTGAACCCTCCAGCACTTCAACAATCTCAGCACGAAGTCTAAAGTCTCCCGACTTCGGACTTTCCAGTGATATCCGACGACGGGAGTCATCTGATTCTACAATTAATTGCTTGCCGACTGTCAAGCCCTTCCCACCCACCAGGCATTCCCAGGTCAGCAAGTCTTTCCGCTGAAGGAGCAGGATTTCGACGCGCCCGCCGGTGGGTTTGCGGGCAAATATGCGCGCCGGGATGACACGCGTGCGGTTGATAACCAGCAAATCGCCCGGGTTGAGATAGCTGCCGATGTCGCGGAAAATGGTGTGCTCCAGTGACCCCGTATCACGTTTCAGAACCAGCAGGCGCGAGGCATCGCGCGGCTCGACAGGGGTCTGGGCAATGGATTCAGGGGGAAGGTTGTAGTCGAAATCGGAGGTTTTCAGATTCATACATCAGCATATGAAAGCTCATGCACAATGGACCTTCGTCCAGGAGAGCTGGCATGATTCTAGCCACATGCCTCCATGAATAAAGTTGTTTGGGTATTTGATCCTTTGGAGAAAAGGAGGTCCAAATTCCTCCTAATAACAGACCCTTGGCAGTATGGTAAAGAAAAAGTGAGGTTTACCAATATTATAAAAGCTTCGGCTGAGTCTGCTCGGTATATTCCACACCCAAATGCTCATAGGCTGCCTTGGTGGCAACACGACCCTGCGGGGTGCGATCCAGGAATCCCAGTTGCAACAGGTAGGGCTCGACCACGTCCATGATGGTCTCCGGTTCTTCGCTAATAGCAGCCGCGATCGTGTTCAGCCCCACCGGGCCACCATTGTATTTATGGATGACTGTCTTCAGCACGCGCCGGTCCAGGTCATCCAGGCCAAGTGGATCCACAGCCAGAAGATCGAGGGCTTCCTTGGTAACTCCGCGTGTAACCGTTCCATCCGCCCGCACCTGGGCATAATCACGCACACGTCGCAGCAGACGCAGTGCCACGCGGGGCGTACCGCGGGCCCGCCTGGCGATTTCCTCAATGCCACCCTCGTCTGCTTCCACGCACAACTTAGTTGTGGCACGCTGGACGATGGCCTGCATTGCCTTGATATCATAGTAATCCAGCCGGTAGACCGCTCCAAAACGCGCCCGCAGCGGTGCCGTCATCAATGCCAGGCGTGTGGTCGCGCCGACTACGGTGAAACGCGGCAACTTCAGCCGGATGGAGCGAGCCGAAGGTCCCTTGCCAATGATAATATCTAGCGCATAATCTTCCATGGCCGGGTAAAGGATCTCTTCCACAGCTTTGCCCAGACGGTGGACTTCGTCAATGAAAAGCACATCACCGGCACGCAGGTTGGTTAGGATGGCCGCCAGGTCACCGGCGCGTTCAATGGCTGGGCCAGAAGTAACCTTTATGTTTACGCCCATCTCGTTTGCCACCACATGTGCCAGGGTGGTTTTGCCCAAGCCGGGAGGTCCGTAAAAGAGCACATGATCGAGTGGCTCGCTACGCTGGCGGGCCGCTGCGATCAGGATAGCCAGGTTTTCCTTGACATTGTCCTGCCCAATCAGATCAGACAGCGACTGCGGCCGAAGGGTCTGGTCCAGGCGGTCGTGTCAAGCAGGCGTTTCGGGCTTTCTGCCATGCGCTGATTATATCAGGCTCTTGATGCAGAGATCCTGAGTGGTTATTATAGCCGAGTACATTCATTTCCTAATTCATTAAAAACATTTACTAAAATAGTATGACATAATTTCCGAACTTGTGCTATTATTAAAAATAATTCAAACAATATTCAAAAAAGGAGAAATTTATGAATGAACTTGTCAATATGATTGTCAATAAGACCGGTATCCCGGCCGCCACAGCCCAAACGATTGTCAATACCGTCGTGGATTTCCTTAAAAAGAAACTGCCCGCTCCTGTCGGTTCACAGCTCGATGGATTGCTCAGCAATCAAGCCGCTGTCAATACTGCTGAAAATGTGATCGGCAACGTGGCTTCCAAGTTTGGAGATAAGAAATAAATAGAATCGAATCTGCCTCCTGATGGTCCCCCCGCAGGAGGCAGTCCATTTTATTCGGTTATTCGAAGAGTTCTACTATATGTTTGAACTCTTCCGGGGTTCAAATTAAATCTTAATTCAACAGAAGAGGAGAGTAAAATGAAAATCATCGATATTGAGGGAATTGGACCTGCTTATGGTGCCAAATTAACCAAGGCTGGCATCCGCACCGTAGAAGTACTCCTGAAAAATGGTGCCTCCACCAAAGGCCGCAAGGAAATCGCTGATGCAACCGGAATCGATCATACTCTGGTCCTGGAGTGGGTGAACCGGGCCGATCTATACCGGATTAAAGGAGTCGGTAAGCAGTACTCCGACCTACTCGAAAATGCCGGTGTGGATACCGTGGTGGAACTCTCCAAGCGCGTTGCCGGCAACTTGTACAAAAAGATGGTTGAAGTTAATGAGGCCAAGAATCTGGTTAATGGCATGCCGGGCGTCAAGAGAGTGGAAGGCTGGATTGAACAGGCCAAGAAACTTCCACGGGTCGTCACATACTAGGTCTTTACTGATCGCAAAGAATCCATATTTAGCTTTTGATCAAACGCTTCAAGACGTTTGATAAGATAGCTGTCTGAGTTGGTTAGATACACATTTCTCATCACTCTCTTCGACTGGTTTTCAGACCACGAGGCCAGGAGAGATTTGTAAATCTTCGAATGAGAAGTCGTATTGGCTCTTGGAAATCTGTTGAGGGGTTTCTAGGGATTCGGTTGGGGGTACCAGATTGGGCTCGACGCCTGGCCCGAAACAATCGGGGCTGTTAGCATTCAATACCCCTTACAGGGGTGTTGAATGCTAACATGTTACGGCACCTTCCCTCCTGCACTTGACAAGCGCGAGTTTCAGGACAATAATTGCCATTGAAAGGCATCTTGTTTGGGTGTCTTATACAACACCATCTTACAAGAAGTTCGCCTTTCTCAAGACCCACCGCATACGTCATGGTGTCGTTCGACTATCAGGGCAGTAGCTTGATTGCCAATAGGGGCAAATGAATTCAGGCCCAGCCCATCTTGGCAATTTAATTTTTGATTTGGAGGCCGGACATGCACATGATGTGGAGTGCGCTCATACAGGGAGAGACTGTTATGATATCTATCCCTGGCCAGCTTTACACAGGTACCCTTTCATGAGCCTTCAACGGATCACGTATAATGACCAGAGCGATTGAGCAGAAGCTGCTTTGGGAGCTTTTAGAAGCTTGCCCTGATGCCGTTGAACTTTTTGACCTTGACGGAAAAATACTCTACGTCAATAAAGCGGGGGCCCTGTACCATGCCAACTCTGCGGATGAAATATTGGGTACGAGCATTTGGAATTTGTATCCACCTTCGCAGGCAGCACATCGCAAGACTATGATGAATAAAGCTACAAACTCAAGGCTCCCCATTCAATTCACGGATCGCTATGACGACCATTGGGTGGAGGTAGTGATTTGCCCCATTGAAAGGCCGAGCGGCAAGGTCGAGGAAGTTGCCACTTATACACATGATATCACGCGGCAAATCCGCGCCGAGGAGCAGCTCAAGCTGGTGAGCCTGCAAATGGTCACAAACCAGGAAGATGAACGCCGCCGGATTGCTCAGGATTTGCATGATGATATCGGTCAGGGCATGACAGCCCTAATTTTAAATCTCAAAGCAATTCCCGGTCAGCTGGTCCTCGATCGAGAGGATATAGGGGATCAGATCAAGAATACGATCCGCGTTGTCGAAGATATGATGCGCCATATTCGCCAGGTATTGTATGAGCTTCGTCCACCCACACTCGATAACGCTTCTCTTGCCAAGACACTCGAAGCATTCTGTTCTTCACTAGCTTTGTCTACCGGCCTGCGAATTGTTTTTAGCAGTCAGAATCAACTGCCCCCAATCCCCAATGCGCAGGCGACCGCCCTTTACCGGCTGCTCCAGGAAGGCATGAACAACGCGGTCAAACATGCCAAGAGCACATCGGTTTGGATCAATCTGGAATATGTGGACGGCGAAGTTAGCGTATCATTGGAAGACGATGGCCAAGGATTCGACCCTGAACAGAGATCAGGTTATGGAATTGGCTTGCAGGGGTTGCGGGAGCGCTTCCTAGCCCTGGGTGGTAACTTCGAGGTTGAATCTGCCCCTGGAAAAGGAACCCGGCTATATGGATCATTGCCCATCGTTACACCTTCAACCGTTTAGTACTTGTTCATTTGATAGTTCTGCAAGGTTGGTCTAAATACCATCCGGCCAGGAGATTGTATTGAGTAGTCGTGAGGCACACCCATGATACGTGTTGTGGTTGCAGAGGACCATCAGCTTGTTCGCCAGGGGATTGTAAAACTGCTGGAAAGCACTCTGGATTTAGAAGTGGTAGGTGAAGCCGACGATGGAACACAAGCGATTGCATTAGCCAAATCGCTGCATCCGGATGTTATGGTGCTCGATATTTCGATGCCCAAATTTGACGGATTTCAAACGCTGGCCGAAGTTGGGAAGATCATTCCCAAACCTCAGGTTGTTATCCTCTCGATGCATGCCGATCCCAGCATGATCCGGCAGGCGTTACAGGGCGGGGCATTAGGATACGTTGTCAAACAATCAGTCGCCGACGAATTACTGGCAGCGGTGCGAGCCGCCAGCAACGGGAGTATGTTCATAAGTTCAGGTATCTCCGGTGTGATTGCCAATAACTTTCTTGTTGAGAATCCCCAGAGTTTGCTCGATCGCCTATCCCCTCGAGAACGCGAAGTGGTAAAGAGTATCGTCGAAGGCCGGTCAACGCGTGAAATCGCCGAAAACCTGCACACCAGCGTCAAAACCGTAGAGAAACAGCGCCGCGATGCCATGCGCAAGCTTGAAGTGGATAACCTGGCCAGCCTTGTGCGTGTCTGCCTCGAACTCGGCCTAGTGGTTGGAAAAATGACCCGCTCGAAAAATCAATAACCGGTTGTTCGATCCATACCGATCTAGTTGAGCGCGAGATCCTCTCCCTGAAAAACCTTCTTGCAAACGGAGTCCCCTTTATGGCCACCTACATCCTGAGTATCCACCAGAAAACAGCCGGTACATGGGCTGTGATCCTTGATCACAAGGCCAATGTTGTGGCCTCTGCCTTCGCTGAGATCACCCAGTATTTTCCACAGATGGGCTGGGTGGAACACGACGCAGACGAAATCTGGAGAATCAGCTTGAAAGTTGTCGCCGAGGCTCTAAGGAATGGCCGCATAGCGCCAGAGCAGATTGACGCGATTGGTGTGACCAATCAACGCGACACCACTGTATTCTGGAACAAAAAAACCAGCGAACCTGTGGGTCGGGCAATCGTGTGGCAGGATCAGCGTACCCGGCTCATTTGCCAGCAACTCATTGCCAAGGACAAAATTAATATCGAAACGCGCACCGGTATGGTCATCGTACCGGACGTGACCGCCGCCAAGATCCGCTGGCTCATGGATAACGATCAGGCCATCCAAAAAGGTGTCACCCGCGGCGAACTGCTGTGCGGCACGATTGACAGTTGGCTGATTTGGAAACTCTCCGGCGGCACAGCCCATATGACCGACCATTCCAATGCATCGCTTACTCTCCTGCTTAATGCCCGTTCGTTAACCTATGATGATGAGATGTTGAATGAGCTGGGGATCCCGCGTGAGATCCTGCCTGAGTTACGCCGCTCAAGCGAAATTTATACTTACACCGATCCCGAGGCGTTCTTTGGGGTCAGGGTGCCAATTGGAGGGGCGGGTGGAGATCAGCAAATCGCGGTCTTTGGCCAGGCTTGCGTGGAAGCCGGTATGGCAAAAAATACTTACAGCACCGGTTCTTTTGTGCTGTTCAATACGGGCAGCCGATATCTCCCGCCGGCAGGTGGCCTCTTTTCACCCGTTCTGTGGACGATTGGTGAGACAGTTCTCTATGGATTAGAGGGCAAGGCAGATGTATCCGGGGACCTTATCCTTTGGCTGCAGGACGGATTGGGGATCCTCCATGAGGTTGGTGATGCAGATGGACTGGCCAGCCAGGTAACCGATACACAGGGTGTCTACTTTGTACCGCCGTTTGCCGGATCAGATATGGTTCGCACCGGCACTGATTCTTATCCGCGTGGCGCCATCCTGGGTGTGACCCGCGGGGTCACCAAGCATCACATCGTGCGAGCTGCTCTTGAAGCTCTGGCTTACCAGACACGTGATTTTGTCGAGGCAATTAAGAAACGAGAACCAGGTCCCATGCCCCGGATTTTACGGGCGGACGGCAACATAGCCAAGAGCGACTTTCTTCTTCAATTTCAGGCGGACATATTGGGCATTCCAGTGGAGCGGCCGGTATTTACGAATACAGCAGCTCTCGGCGCAGCTTACATGGCAGGGCTGGCTGTGGGTTATTGGAGTACGGTCGACGAAGTCGTTAACTGTTGGAAAAGGGAGCGTTATTTCGAGCCTCAGCTTTCTGAGGAACGCCGCGAAGAACTTTATTATGGATGGCAAAGGGCTGTCAAACAGGTCAAGAGTCAATACTAAGGTTTATTTCATTATTTGAAGTAGAAACTGATCCAATACTCCAACACCGTATTATATTACTCCAACGGAGCATGCCGCTGCTCCATTTATCCCACCTGATGATGAGATTCCTAATTAAATTGGGCTAGTTCCCTGATTCCCTTTGCCCCCGTATCGTGCTATAGTAACTGGTGTTATTTATAATATGATCCAATTCAATGGATCAGTCAGAGTCGAAGCCCGGTTTGGCTTTCTAGGCGGAACATGCGATCCCGTACGTTATCCCTTGAAAAGACCTTCTTTATGGGCTTCTTTTTATTCTATCGGGGTGGATATCTCGCATGTTTAGAAAGGAGGAGTTGACAGAGATCGAGAGAAATACCTTGTTCGTTATAAAGCCTTCAGACCCCTATTCAAATCTTTTTCAAAAAGGAGAATGAAACATGTTTAAAAAATTAATTGGCGAGGTATTTGGGACTTTCATCCTGATCCTGTTGGGTGATGGGGTGGTCGCGAACGTCGGGCTGGCTCCCCGCCTGGGTGCAGGGGCATATAACTGGAACACCATCACGATCGGATGGGCTTTCGCGGTAATCGTAGCAGTGTATGTCTCGGCTGGCGTTTCAGGTGCCCACATAAATCCGGCTGTAACAATCGCACTGGCTTGTAAACGCGGTTTCCCGTGGAGCCAGGTTCTGCCATACATCGTTGCCCAGATGGTGGGTGCGTTCCTCGGCGCCCTGGGCGTTTACCTGTGCTACAGTACTGGCTTGCGCGCGGCCGGTTTACCTAATGTCTGGTGCACCGGGCCAGGTTCTGTTTTTGGTCAAGCCTTCTGGGGTACTGGTCCAAGCGCTGCGTCTACCGGCTCCTTTAGCTTCGTGACTGCATTAATCACAGAAATATTCGGCACGGCAGTCCTGCTGTGGGGCGTCCTGGCTAGTGGCGACTCCAAGAACACCGGCTTGATGCATAATCTCGGCCCATTCCTGGTCGGCGGCACCGTGCTGGCAGTTGGTTTATCCCTGGGCGGCCCCAGTGGATACGCCATCAATCCTGCACGTGACCTGGGCCCACGCCTCTTTGGCCTGATCTCTGGAACACAAGGCCTGTTCTCAAGTGGCTATTGGTGGATCCCGATCGTCGGCCCAATCATCGGCGGCATCATTGGCGTCTTCACGTATGACTGGTTCGTTACAGCACAACTGCCGACTCCGACTCCGACTCCGACTCCGTAAATGTAGACAGCGAAATAACTTTGGACCATCTCCGTTAAAGGTGCAATTGGAGATGCTGTGTTGGAAGCCAGCACGGATCGTGAAGTTCAGGTTCCCTTCAACGATTGTTGGATATAGGCAGCCGTGCTGACGATCTCTACTGTGGAGCCTTTTATCTCCAGACGGATATGAAAACCGCCGGAGAACTAGAAACGAATAAGGAGATTAATATGGCTAAATATTCCGTCGCAGTTGATCAGGGTACGACGAGTACCCGCTTCATGGTCTTTGATCATGAAGGCAAGGTGGTCGGCGTTGATCAAATGGAACATGAACAAATCTACCCCAAGCCGGGTTGGGTGGAGCACAATCCCATCGAGATCTGGAACCGAGCTACCGACGTTATCGCAGGTGGGCTCAAGAAAACTGGCGTCTCACCGAAGGACATCGCCGCTGTTGGGGTGACCAACCAGCGTGAGACCACCGTCGTGTGGGAGAAGGCCACCGGTAAGCCCGTCTACAATGCCATCGTCTGGCAGGACACCCGCACCGACACCATCTGCAATGACCTTGCTAAGGATGGCGGTCAGGACCGCTTCCGCCCTCAAGTGGGTCTGCCTTTGGCCACTTATTTCTCTGGACCCAAGGTGAAGTGGATCCTGGAAAACGTCCCTGGCGTAAGAGCCAAAGCCGAGAAGGGTGAAGTGATCTTCGGCAATATTGATACCTGGGTGATCTGGAATCTGACCGGCGGCCCCAAGGGTGGCGTGCATGTCACCGACGTATCCAATGCGTCCCGCACCATGCTGATGAACCTTAAGACGCTGGACTGGGATCCGGATATGCTGAAGGTCATGGGTATCCCGCGCGCCATGCTGCCCGCCATCAAGCCGTCCTCGGCTGTCTATGGCAAAGCGGTCGGCGCTCTTGAAGGTATCCCGGTGGCTGGCGACCTGGGCGACCAGCAAGCCGCACTCTTCGGCCAGACCTGCTTCAGCGCGGGCGAAGCCAAGAACACCTATGGCACCGGCTGCTTCATGCTGCTCAACACCGGCACCAAGCCCGTGCAGTCCAAGAACGGCCTGCTGACTACTCTGGGGTACAAGGTCGGCGATCAGCCGGCTGTGTATTGCCTGGAAGGCTCCATCGCCATCACCGGCGCGCTGGTCCAGTGGCTGCGTGACAACCTCGGCCTAATTCAGAAATCTGCCGACATCGAAGCGTTGGCCAAGACTGTGGATGATAATGGCGGCATCTACTTCGTACCGGCTTTCTCCGGTCTATTTGCCCCCTACTGGAAGAGCAGTGCCCGCGGTGCGATCGTGGGTATGACCCGTTATGTCAATAAGGGTCACATCGGTCGCGCGGCCCTCGAAGCTACCGCTTTCCAGACCCGCGAGGTACTGGATGCCATGAACAAGGACTCGGGTGTGAACCTGACTGCCCTGAAAGTTGATGGCGGTATGGTTTACAACGAATTGCTGATGCAGTTCCAGTCCGACATCCTGGGCGTGCCCGTCATCCGCCCCAAGGTGGCTGAGACCACCGCGCTCGGCGCGGCATATGCCGCTGGCCTGGCTGTGGGCTTCTGGAAAAACGTGGAAGATCTACGAGCCAATTGGGCCAAAGATAAGGAATGGGATCCCAAGATGGATGCCACCCTGCGCGAAAAGGAATATAAGAACTGGAAGAAGGCGGTCACCCGTACCTTCGATTGGGTCGAATAATCCAATTGTGTCTGTCAGGAGGGGTGGAATTAACCACCCCTCCTAACTCAATTCTCCGTGGAGTGAACCGTGGCGAAAGACGGGAAGTCAAAAGCTAAAAACCCATTTAAATCGCTGGCTGGTTTGGAACCAAAGCCGTGGATTTCGATGCGAACCGGCATCATCATCATTTCCATAGCCAGCATTGGCATGGCGGTGTTAACTGCCATTCAGGCAATAGCGGTAAAAGGTTGGGTGGAGGGAATCCTGTGGGGCATAGGGTTTGGCGCTTTTATCTGGGCATTATTTTTTGGAATGGTCTTCATTAATCGTTTACTAAGGCGTTAATCTGCAGGGATTACCACCTATGAGCAAACCACAAGCAATTATCATCGGTGCTGGATTTACAGGAACCGCCACTGCTCATGACTTTGCGTTGCGCGGTTTCGACGTAACCGTCGTAGAGCGCGGGGATATCTGCAATGGTACTTCCGGCCGTACTCATGGACTGCTGCACAGTGGCGGGCGTTACGCCGTCACGGATCAGGAGTCAGCCATCGAGTGCATTGACGAGAGTACCATTCTGCGCAAGATTGTCCCTCAAGTCATCGAGCCGAATGGCGGCCTGTTCATCGCTATTGACGAGAGCGATCTGCAATATCGTGAAGCTTTCATCGCAGGCTGTGAGGCCTGTCATATTCAGATTGACGAACTCACACCGCAAGAGGCTCTGCGGCTTGAGCCAAATATCAATCCGGGTTTGCTGACGGCTTTCCTGATTCCCGATGGCACCTTTGACCCGTTGCGTCTTGCGCTTTCCTTTGCGGCCACGGCCAAAACCAATGGCGCAAAGTTCAAGACATATACAGAAGCTAAAAGCCTCATTATGGACGGCAAAGGCGTTGTCGTTGGGGTCAACGTCCTCGAGCGCACCTCCAATCAAACGGTCGAGTTGCGCGCCGATATTGTCGTCAACGCAACGGGCGCGTGGGCGGGAGAAATTGCTGAAATGGCGGGAGCCAGGGTGCCAGTCAAGCCCACGCCGGGCGTGATGGTGGTATACGATCAGCGTTTTGTCCAGCGGGCGATTAATCGCTTGAAAAAACCCGGCGATGGCGACATCGTCCTGCCGCAGCGTCGAATGGTTGTGGTCGGCACAACTTCATTTGAAATTGATAACCTCGATTATGTTCCTGTGATTGATGATCAAGTCAAGCTGATGCTCGAACGCGGCGCGGAACTTGTTCCTGGCATACGTAATGCGAAAGTGCGTGGCAAGTATATGGCCACACGCCCACTGATCGGAGCAGGTGAAGGCCGCAGCGCCGCCCGCACCTTCAAATGCTATGACCACAAAGAGACGGACCATGTCGATGGACTGGTCACGATCACCGGTGGAAAAGCCACTACCCTGCGCGCCATGGCCGAAAAAACGGTCGATGTTGTCTGTGCAAAGCTCGGCGTAAATAGCTCTTGCTCTACAAAAGAGCTGCCTCTTCTCTCTTACCGCCAATATTACGCACTACCCAATTGATGGGGACACCATGAGCGAAACAAAGTGGAACATCACCCTTAAGATTTTTCGTCAAAAGGAAGGCGAAAGGCCACATTTTGACGAATTTAAAATGGAAGTTAATCCTGACGAATATGTACTCGACGCGGTCGAGCGCGTCTGGGCCTTTATGGATCGTACTTTGTGCTTCCGGCATGCCTGCCACCATTCCACCTGCGGCGCATGTGGAATGCGCGTCAATGGCGTCGAAAAACTCACCTGCATAACTTACATCCGTGACGTAACCCAAGAGAATGCTATACTAACAATCGAACCTCTGCGTAATTTCCCTATAATCAGTGACATAGCAGTTGATATGGGCAGCCTTTACAGCCGGATGGAGGCCGTTGGCGCCCGCTCCGTTTTACCCGTCTCAGAAGCGGAGATTGAACATCCATTCGCGGCCTGGCCTGCGGACGATGGTCAGTACATACGTCTGTCAGATTGCATTGAATGTGGGTTGTGCATAAGTGCCTGTCCGGTGGTTGCCACCACGAGCGGCTATCTTGGGCCGGCGGTTCTGGCAGGAGCACAGGCAAATGGCTTGAAACGCGACCCCGAACTACTTAAGCTGGTTGATTGCGAGGACGGCGTCTGGCGTTGTCACAGTGCTTTTGAATGTACTGATGTTTGTCCTTCATATGTTGATCCCGCCCGCCGCATCATGAATTTGCGCACGCAGGTTATCTCAGAAAAACTCAAGCGTCTGTTCCATATATCCTGATTCAAGAGGTGATGCCAATCATGGAGAAACAGCATAACGACCCGTCCCCGGCAAAATTCTGGACCTGGTTCAATCCAGTCGGCCGCCAAACCGGTGGCTGGGCATTTATCTTAAATCGCGTCACAGCCCTAGGATTGACATTTTATTTATATTTGCATTTGGTAATCCTTAGTCTGCTTGCTAAGGGCCCCTCCGGATATGATAGTTTCTTGAAATTGGCGCACAGCCCGATCTTCACTTTTGGTGAATTGTTAGTCGTGGCCGCGGTCATCATACACGGTCTGAATGGTATCCGGATTATACTGACCACTTTCGGCGTAGGCGTGACTCTTCAGAAACAACTTTTCTTTGCCCTGATGGGCGTTGCCGTTATTGCCATTCTCATCTTCGGCATCCATATGTTCACTATATAATGGAA
>JBEKVG010000051.1:0-10529 GCA_049514195.1 Anaerolineales bacterium
AAAACACACCAGATACATTTGATCGCCTGCATGCAAGCCCAATTTTGCTGTATCGTAGTTAAAGCTTTGACTTTGGGCCAGATACCCTTGATCATCGAGATCGGTAAGCCAATCCGGCGGAGTGGTGGATTTATAGGCTACGAGGTCTGCAAAGGTCTTCCCGTTATGTAGCGTAACAAGGGCATAGCCGGCCTCCAGCGGATTCTTGCTTGGCAAGACAATGTTGAACGTAAATGCCCCGGAGAGGCTTGTTGGGCCACCATAATTGCATTTATTGGTGGTAAAGGTCAGGGTCGGCGAGGTGGGCGGGGGGGAGGCTTTGCAGCCCATCATGAGTGACAAAATCAGCAGACCAGCCAAAATGTGGAACATCAACTTGGATTTCATTTCTTCCTCCTTGAATTTTGGCAAATACAGAGAGCAGTTGCTCGGGATCCACGTTCCAGGCGCCAATCGCCTAGAACGTGGACACTTGCGGGTTAGTGACCTCCCGTCTCCACGATGTAACCACTGGTCAGGTTGCAGCCATTCGCGTCTGCGACTGGACTATAGTGCCAGTTAGCTGCAAGTTTGTTATAACCACCGCTACCGTGGAGGAGTCCATCTATTGTGAAGCTCCCGTTTTCCATCTTACCGGTCCATAGGCCCTTCCAACTGCCTCCGGCATTCACGATATTGAAAGTGCCATTAAAAAATCCATTGCCAGCCACCGGATCCACGACGACTCCATTGATCACGACATAATCTGTCCCGCTGAGGCGGGGGTCGGATGTTGTATCTGTATGCCAGCTTTTCATGCCGGTGATGAGCATTTTACCGTTATCAAACGTAGTCACGGTTCCATTGTCTGTGATCGCCCCAAAGCATTCCGTTCCGGTGAAATAGGTCTTGTTCTCCTTTGCCAAAACCTTCACCGGGAAAAGGGCCGTCAGCAACATGATGGTCAACCCCATAACCACCAACAATCTCATATTCCTTTTCATGTTCTATCTCCTTTTTAGAATGATTATTCTGTCAGGTTCTTTAAAAAGTATTTCCTCTGATCAATGGCCCTGCATGAGCGGCTTGAACAAGTAGACCACTTCTTTTTTGACTGTATAATATCTGCTCCTTTCTCTATTTCCGGGACCTGGCTGCGCCTCAGCCTCCGGTTTTTATGTCTAATAGGGCTGGTATGGCTGGTTCCACAGTGTGGTTGGTTTGCTCGCTATATCTTTTACATTCAATATAGCACTCCAGAAACTACCTGCCTTACCATTTCCTGCCAAAATTCCCCAAAAGTGTAAATCTGTGATATTCTTTTTAGATAGTGGTTAATGGTTTTTACCGTACGCGCACCTGCAGCGTGAAATAAGGAGGCGCACATGTCAGCTTCTATTCCCCCAGGTATCTTGGAAAAATTTACCACGTTTGGTGATCTGCTTCGGTATCTCCGGCGGCGAGCCGGCATGACCCAATTGGAATTATCCATGAAGGTGGGTTACAGCGATGCCCAGATCAGCCGGTTGGAACAAAACCTGCGCCTGCCCGACATCCCCATGATTGAGGCGCAATTCGTGCCTGCCATGGACCTAGAAAATCAACCAGAAGCGGTTCAGTTATTGCTGAAGCTGGCTGCCAATGTCCGGCGTGAGGACGCGCCGGGCCTGGGTCTTTGCCCCTATAAAGGGCTGGATTATTTCGATGAAACCGATGCGGACCTCTTCGTCGGCCGGGAAACGCTGACGGCGAAACTGGTGGAAAGCGTCCTATCCCTGGCCTCTGGCGGTGAGACGGGCAGGGAAAGGTTCTATACCATCGTCGGCGCATCGGGAAGCGGCAAATCGTCCCTGGTGCGGGCTGGACTGGTGCCGGCCTTGCGTTGGAACAAGGCCTCGGCCGGTTGGCCGATCCATGTCCTGATCCCCACCACTCATCCGCTCGAGAGCTTGGCGATGAGCCTTACAAAAGAGACTGGCTCTGTTGCCGCTACTGCTACCTTAATAGATGATCTGATGTGCGAGCCGCGCAGCCTGGCGCTCTTCATAACGCGAAGCTTGAAACCTGGAGGGGCTGCTCATACCCTGCTCGTCATCGACCAGTTCGAAGAGCTGTTCGCGCTGTGCCGCTCAGAAGAAGAGCGGGTTGCATTCATAAATAACCTGCTCACGGCATCCGTCGACAGCAATGGGCAGGCGATCATTATCATCACCCTGCGGGCGGATTTCTATGCCCACTGTGCCGGCTATCCAAACCTGCGGGAAGCCCTGGTCAGACAGCAGGAATATATCGGCATAATGAGTGACGAGGAGGTGCGCAGGGCGATCGAAGAACCAGCCAGGCGCGGCCAGTGGGAGTTCGAGCCTGGCTTGGTGGATTTGATCATGCAGGATGTGGGCCATGAGCCGGGTGCCTTACCGTTGCTATCCCATGCGCTGTTGGAAACGTGGCAGCGTCGACATGGCCGCACGATGACGTTGAGTGGTTATATTTCAGCCGGGGGTGTGCGCGGGGCGATTGCCGAGACGGCGGAAACGGTATTCGTGGATCAATTCACCCCCGCACAGCAGACAATTGCCCGGCGCATCTTCCTGCGCCTAACGGAACTGGGCGATGCAACTGACACAGGCGATACGCGCCGGCGGGCGAAGTTCAACGAGCTGATCCTGAAACCGGAGGAAACGGCTGCCACACAGACGGTAATAAAAGCACTGGCAGATGCTAGGCTGATCACCACCAGCGCAGACTCGGCCGAGGTGGCACATGAAGCATTGATCCGCGAATGGCCCACCCTGCGCGGCTGGCTGGAGGATAACCGGGAAGGGCTGCGGCTGCACCGGCACCTCACGGAGGCAGCACAGGAATGGCTGGAGTCCGGGCGTGAGCCCGGCATGGCTTATCGCGGGGCACGCTTGGCGCAGGCGCGCGAGTGGGCAGCCTCGCATGCAGAGGATATGAATTTGCAGGAGAACGAGTTTCTGGCAGCTTCCGTTGCATTAAGCGAGAAAGAAGTGGCTGATCGCGAAGCGCAGCAGCAACGCGAAGTGGAAGCAGCCCAGCAATTAGCCGATTCAGAACGCCAACGTGCCGAGACAGAAAAGCAAAGGGCAGAAGCGGAAAACCGTTCCAATAAGCGCCTGCGTCGAAGAGCCATTTACCTGGGCCTGGCCCTGGCAGCTGCCTTTATTCTGGTGGTGTTGGCGGTCCTCTTGGCCGGGAAAGCCTCCCAAAATGCACATTTGGCTGGGCAGAACATGAGCGCAGCTCAGGCAGCCAGTACGCAGGCGATCGCACAGCGGGCACTTGCCCAAGCTGCCAGTACACAGGCAGTAAAAGAGGCAGCTTCGCGCACAACCGCCGAGGCAAAAGCATTGGTGGAGGCAGATACCAATTACAGCCTGATGCTGGCTTCCGCGGCGAAGCAGGCGAACCAGGCCGGCCAGCAGGACCTGGCTCTGGCACTGGCAATGGAAGCGGTAAAGGGAAACCAGCCTCCTTCTGACGCACTCCAAACGCTGCGAGAGGTGGCGGAGAGCCCGGCCACGCGTATGCTTCTGGAGGGGTTTAAGATGGAAGTCAAGTCTGCAGCCATCAGCCCCGACAATAGCATGGCATTGGCGGGCAGCTGCGCACAGGTGGACACGCAAGGTGCCTGCCAGGCAGGGCTGCTGATCCTCTGGGACTTGGCGACCGGTAAAGTGTTGCACCAGTGGTCTGCCCATGCCGGCTGGTTGAGTGCAGTGGCCTTTGGTAATGACGGGAAAACGCTCATTTCGGGAGGGCAGGATGGTTCGCTGATCCTTTGGAATGCAAAAACCGGCGCTAAAATCCGGCAGCTCGAAGGTTCCAGCGGCGGGATCACTAGCATGGCCGTGGAGGCTGACAATAATGCGCTCCTTTCGGGCTCGGATGATGGAACGATGATCTTGTGGGATTTGGAAAGTGGCTCCATCACGCGTAAGTTTACCGGGCACAACAGCCCGGTCAAGGCCCTGGCGATTGCCTCCAGCAAAGCGGAGGCTGTCTCGGGTCACGCGGATGGTGCGGTGGTCCTGTGGGATTTAAAGAACCCTCAGCCAGTGCGGACGATCGAGGGGAATGGCTACGAAGTGGAATCAGTGGCAATCAACCATGATGGAAGCTGGATACTCTCCACGGCCGGGTTCGATCTGCGCAAAATCAACAGCGAGACGGGTGAAGTGGAGAAGTCGCAGGCCTGGGGTGGGCAGCCGGGGAAATTGGCGCTCGGCGCGGATGAATCTTTTGTTCTTCTTGAACGTACCATCCTTTCCCAATTTGATTTACAGAACTGGCGCGAGGAGAGGATATTTGACATCGGCACTGAGGATGTCTCTGCTCTGGCTATCAGCCAGGATAAACCACTGGGTCTGGCAGGCTATTCGGATGGGACACTGCGGGTGTTGGATTTGGTCGAAGCGCTGGATTATCAGCACTTTGATACCGGCATGCAGGCGGATGCCATTGCGGTCAGCCCGAACGGAAAAAAACTCCTCATCGGGAACATGTTCCCAAGTGAACACAATCTGGTTCTATGGGATATTGCGAGCGGCAAGGTGGTTAAAACACATCCGGATTTTGATGGGGCTACTTCTCCCGGTTCGATAGCCATCAGTCCCAACGGGCGCCTGGTAGCCGCAGGAGGGGGATATCTAACGAAGCCTGTGTATAGCCTGATGGTATGGGACCTGGAAAGCGGAGAAATTCAATGCCGCATCAATGATCTTCCTGCCATTCCTCGCAGTGTGGCTTTCAGCCCGGATAGCCTTTGGCTACTTTCCGGCACGCAGGCGTCCCTTGAGGGCGAAAAAAATGAACTCGCTCTATATAATGTCCAGACCTGCCAGGCTGTCCGCCATTTTAGTATGAATGGGAACGAGGATGTGACCGGCATCGCTTTCAACTCCGATGGCAAACGGGCAATCACCGGCAGCGCCTATTCCGACCCAAACCGGATCATCCTTTGGGATGTGAGCACCGGACAGGAGTTGCGCCGCTTCAACCTGGAAAGTGCTGGCTTCAGCCCCATCTTCGATGTCGCCTTTGGACCGGGCGAAGGCACAATTTTGGGCGCGGATGGAACAGCGCTGTGCCTGTGGGACGCAGCAACGGGGAAGATCATCCGCCGATACAACGGCCATACTTCCTTTCCCTGGAGCGTGGATATCAGTCCGGATGGAAAGTACATCCTTTCCGGCTCCGATAACGAGGTAATCCTGTGGGACTTCGCAACCGGGCAGGAGCTGCACACGCTAATGGCTCACAAGCAGCCGATCTATGGCGTGGCGTTCAGCCCAGACAGCCAGACTGCCTTCTCTGTATCCACTGACGGTATGCTGGTGCAATGGAAAATCGCCGAGAAATCCCTGCAAGAGCTGTTGAATTGGATCCAGGAAAATCGTTATGTGGCCCCATTAACTTGTGCAGAGAAAAGCCAATACCGCGTTGAGCCGCTCTGTTCGCCATAAGTGGAATTCAAATGCCATACCCTTTTGGTACCCATGGTGGCAGAATAAAAGGCGGAGAGGGTGGGATTCGAACCCACGGTGGCCCGAAGGCCACAACGGTTTTCGAGACCGTCCCATTCAACCGCTCTGGCACCTCTCCGAACAGCGGCGCGATTATATCCTAAAAAGAGAGGCGAAAAAAGGGGTGCGGAGTGCGAAGCACTCCGCACCCCTTTTTTCGCACAATTTACATAAGTAGCAGTACAATCACCCCCATGTCTATCAACCAGCCTGTCATTGCCACGCGCGAGGGCGTGCGCGCCACCTGGGCCGAGATCAACCTGAGGCGGCTGAGCCGCAACCTACAGGCCATACGAGCGCATGTCGCACCTGCAAAAGTGATGATCATTGTCAAAGCCAATGCTTACGGGCACGGCCTGGCTGAAGTAGCCAAGTCGCTTGGGCCGCACTCGGATTATATTGGCGTGGCAGTACTGGAGGAAGGCATCTTCCTGCGCGAGCTGGGCGTCAAGGCGCCGATCCTTATCTTGGGCGGTATCTGGGGTGACCAGGTACCGCAGTATCTCCGCCATGACCTGACCTTAACGGCCTCCTCGGTGGAACGGCTGGAGCAGATCGATGGTGTAGCGGCCAGGATGGGAGTTAAAGCGAAAGTCCACTTGAAAATAGACACTGGCATGGAGCGCATAGGGGTGCATTATTACAGCGCACGGACTTTGCAGGAAGCCGCTCTTCAATGCAAAAACGTCGAAGTGGAAGGGATATTTTCGCATTTTGCTAATGCAGACGCCTCTGACCTTGCCCACGCCCGTCTGCAATTGGAACGGTTTAATGAAGTTCTGCGCTTTTACGAGAAAAACAGCCTGCCGATGCCCATCCGTCACATGGCGAACTCGGCTGCCATCCTGCAGCTTCCAGAGAGCCACCTCGACATGGTGAGGCCCGGGATCATGCTCTATGGAGTCTATCCCGCTGCGCAGGTTCAGCGTTCGGTGGAAGTGCAGCCGTCCTTGGCCTGGAAATCGCGTGTGGTTTATTTTAAAGTAGTCAGGGCCGGGCACCCGGTCAGTTATGGGTCCACCTGGCAATCCGACCATCCCGTGCGCATTGTCACTGTGCCGGTTGGGTATGGGGATGGCTACTTCCGCAGCATGTCCAACCAGGCGCAGGTCATCATCCGTGGCAAAAAATATCCGCAGGTTGGGCGGGTTTGCATGGACCAGATGATGGTCAATATCGAGGCCGATTCGGCCTTTAACGGTGATGAAGTGACACTTATTGGTGAGGTGGATGGCGTTGCCATCACTGCCCAGGACATGGCTGAATGGGCAGGTACCATTCCGTACGAGATTCTTACGAACATCAATACGCGCGTACCGCGCGTTTATATCACGGAGGAAGAACAATAATGGATGCTCCCAAACCTGCCATGCAGCAGGAGAAGTTTAGCCCGGGCTCGCCCAGCAATTTTATAAAGAAATATTGTGGTGACTATGCAATCGTATTCCTGATCGCCCTGGTTATCATTGGCTTTGACCAATGGACGAAAGTGTGGGTTCGGGCGCATGTTCCACTGGGCGGCGATTGGCTGCCGGCATGGCTGGCTTGGCTGATGCCGTTTGCTCGTGTCCGTTACTGGTACAACTCGGGAGCAGCCTTTGGGATCTTGCAGAATGGCAACCCGATTTTCATGGTTCTGGCGATCCTGGTCGCGGCGGCTATCCTTTATTATCTGCCGCGCACCTCCAGAAAGGATTGGTGGCTGCGACTGGCGCTGGCCTTGCAGTTCAGCGGTGCGGTTGGTAATTTTGTGGATAGACTGCAGTTCGGGCACGTGACGGATTATATATCGGTGGGCGACTTTGCGATTTTCAATGTTGCCGACGCCAGCATTACAGTTGGGGTGGCGGTATTGATATTGGGTGTCTGGATTACGGACCAGGCGGAAAAACGTCGCCTCGCCGCACACGCAGCCGTGGTGCCTGCACCGGTAGAAAATGAGATCCCGGTTCCGGGCGAAGATGAAGTGCCTGTGTCGAAGAATGAGGTAAAAGGTGGATGACCGGCTCGAGACCTTCCTGTTTACGAAAGAAGAGCACGAGCGCCTGGATGTATTCCTGACCGCCTGCCTGCCGGAGTTTTCGCGCAGCCGTTTGCAGGGGTTGATCCGGGACGGTTTCGTTACCGTGGAAGGTGAACCTATTATGAAAACCGGGCGGAACCTGGAAACGGGTGAGAGGGTCGAGCTGCGCATCCCTCCACCAGTTCCAAGCGGGCTGGTGGCCGAGAATATTTACCTTGATATTATTTTTGAGAATGATGATTTAATGATCGTCAACAAACCGGCCGGGATGGTGGTGCATCCCTCCCCTGGACATGATAGCGGAACCCTGGTACATGCCGCCCTCGGGCATGCTCCGGAAATGGAAGGCATCGGCGGTGAGGAACGCCCGGGCATTGTTCACCGGCTGGACAAGGAGACCTCTGGCCTGATCGTCATCGCCAAGAACGAGCAGGCGCATCGCTGGCTGCAGGACCAGTTCCGCACCCGCGCAGTGGAGAAAATCTACCTGGCATTGGTGGATGGAAAACCGCCCACGCCGAGTGGGCGCGTGGAAGCACCGATCGGGCGGAAAGCCACCCAACGAAAGCTTATGGCGGTAGTGCCCGTTGAAAAGGGCCGTGCGGCGGTCAGCGAATATAAAACACTGGAAAGTTTTCCGGAACATACCCTGCTCGAAATCCATCCATTGACTGGGCGAACACACCAAATCCGTGTGCACATGGCTTTTTTGGGGTGTCCGGTGGCAGGGGACAGGGTGTATGGGAGGAAGAAATCAACGGTAGAGTTAGAAAGGCATTTCCTACATGCCTATCGATTGAAGATAACACTTCCAGGGGAAACGACAGCGAGGATGTTTGAGGCGGGGTTGCCATTTGAATTACAGTATGTTTTGGATCGTTTGAGAAAGTCCTAGGAGCTTTATTTTATGGAATATATTGACCTCCGTTCTGATACTGTCACCCAGCCTACACCTGAGATGCGTGAGGCTATGGCTTGCGCTGAAGTCGGTGACGATGTGTATGGAGAAGATCCCACTATCAACCGCCTGCAGGAGATGGCCGCCGAAAGGATGGGCAAAGAGGCCGGGCTGTTTGTCGCTTCGGGGACAATGGGCAATTTGATTGGGGTGCTGGCCCACTGCCAGCGCGGCGACGAGGTGATTCTCGGCAAGAAGAATCACACTTATTTGCATGAAGCCGGCGGGATTTCCGCACTGGGTGGCGTCCATTCGTGCCAGTTGCCCAACCAGCCGGATGGTTCGCTTCGATTGGAAGACGTGGCCGCGGCCATCCGTCCGGATGACATGCATGAACCAGTCACACGCCTGGTCTGTTTAGAGAACACGCATAACGCTTGTGGTGGAGTGTACCAGACGCCGGAATATACGCGTCAAATGGCGGAATTCGCTCATACCCGCGGGCTTTCCATTCATTTGGACGGGGCACGCATCTTCAACGCGGCGGTAGCCCAGGGTGTGGCAGCCAGTGAGTTGGCCGGACCGGCTGATTCGGTCACTTTTTGCCTGAGCAAGGGCCTGTGCGCACCGGTTGGGTCGGTGCTGTGCGGGTCGAAGGTGTTTATTTCCAAAGCGCGGCGCCTACGGAAGATTCTGGGCGGTGGGATGCGCCAGGCCGGTATCCTGGCAGCCGCCGGGATCGTCGCTTTGGAGCAGATGACCGGGCGCCTGGTACAGGATCATGCGCGGGCGAAGAAATTGGCAGATGGGTTGAGACAAGTACCGGGTCTCGCCCTCGCCTCGGAGATGCCGGCAACGAATATGGTCTTTCTATCGCTGACAACAGAGGTGAGGTTCACCACCGAGGAGTTGATCGAAAGATTGAAGGAGCGAGGCGTGCTGATCGGTGCAACCAGCGAACGGTCATACCGCCTGGTGACGCATTACTGGATCGATGATGAGGATGTAGACAAGACGATTGAGGTATTCTGGAGTGTGGTGGGTAAGGATTAAGAAGTGAGAGGATAGAAGGATGAATGTAGGATGGTGCTCTCTAACATGAGTTAAGTTATAATTTGTCTATTCAGCGGTTTTTTTAAGGATTTCGGAGGATGGGCATGTCCATCAACGTGGAAGCAATTGATCGCGTGGTCGGGGTGGTTCGTTCGAGAATAAAGATTCAGCCGCACATTGGTCTGATCCTGGGCACGGGTCTGGGGGCGCTTGCGGAAGCGGTCGAACAGCCGACGATAATTCCATATTCTGAATTGCCCGGTTGGCCAGTCTCCACGGTGACCGGGCACGCCGGGCGCCTGGTTATCGGCGAACTGGACGGGCAGGCTTTGCTGGTGATGCAGGGGCGGATTCATTACTATGAAGGCTATGATATGGCCCAAGTAACTCTGCCTGTGCGCGTTATGCAGCGCCTGGGGATCGAAATCCTGATCGTGACCAACGCCGCTGGAGCGATCAACCCAGCGTTTGAACCCGGCGACGTGATGCTCATCACCGATCATTTGAATTTTGTCGGGATGGCTGGTCTGAACCCATTGATCGGACCAAATCTGGATGAATTTGGGCCGCGTTTCCCGGATATGAGTCAGGCCTATGACCGACCGTTTTGTGAACTGGCCCGTAAGGTTGCCAGGGAGAACGATTTGCTTCTTCACGAGGGAGTTTATGTTTGCCTGAGTGGACCGTCCTTTGAGACCCCGGCGGATCTACGCTTCCTGCGCACGGCGGGGGCAGACTCGGTTGGCATGTCTACCGTCCCTGAGGTCATTGTGGCACGTCACGGAGGGACACGCGTGTTGGGTTTCTCCGGAATCAGCAACAAAGCCAACCTGGATGGAAATACGATCACATCACACGAAGAAGTGCTTGCGGCAGGCAATCTGATTGTTCCAAAACTAGAAACGCTAATCCGCGGTGTCCTTAGTGCACTTTAGCTGGCGTGGAATGGCAGCCATCCTGCGTTTTTTTATCCGGTTAGCCTTTCCTATTTTTATCTTATTGGCATTAGGAGTTATATTTGGCGTCCAGC
>JBEKVG010000052.1:0-10499 GCA_049514195.1 Anaerolineales bacterium
TACTGGATGAGAACACCCCCCTGGGCCGCACCCTGCTGGGTCACCATGCTGGTGAGACTGTTCCTTATCAGGCAGGCGATCTGAAAGAAGTGTGCATCCTGGCGGTGGAGGCTAGGAGCGAGGGTGTTTCCTCAGACGCTGCCGCCAGACGCCGGGAGGCCGTCCAGAAAGCGGCGGCCCAGTCTGAAATTACCAGCCAGATGATCTTTGCCACTGCCAGCGGCAGTAAATGGGGCGATTATGATGTGGATGTGGATAAATTGCTGAAAGATGACAGCCGGGATGATACCCCACCGACCAAGGACTTTACGCCGCTCCATTTCATCGACCAGCCCGTCGAAGTCTGTTTTGATGTCCTTCCTGCCAGGCAGAAGACACCGCCCTGCCCGGACGGATTCTCCTGGGACGGTAAAGACTACCGTGTCACCGCGAAACTCTCGGAGTGG
The DNA here is from genome assembly GCA_049514195.1 of Anaerolineales bacterium. Classification (GTDB taxonomy): domain Bacteria; phylum Chloroflexota; class Anaerolineae; order Anaerolineales; family Villigracilaceae; genus UBA877. The sequence continues at coordinate 447 of JBEKVG010000052.1, forward strand.
AAGGATTTCACCCGGCGCGGGCGCATGGATCGCAATATGCGCCCGGAGCATGCAGCTATTGCAGCCGAACACGGTTCACTCGGGGTCGGCCGTTTCTACTTCCGGGTGCGGGTGGATACGGGTCAGGTATTCGACTTGTACTATGATCGTCTCATCAAGAATGTGGACAACCGTCTCGGGCATTGGTTCTTATATTGCGAATTATCTGAAAATCAATAGATCACGAAAACGTAGTTACGACTTTGGTTGTCCATTTGGGGTACCGCGCCTGGCAGCGGTCTGGAAACTTTTGGGGCGTGCCACGGGGTGGTCCTACCAAAATGGCTGGACGTGCTTAATGCTCCCTTGCCCGGGTATAAATTAAGTTGCAATTCTGCCCAGACCGGTGGCGCCAGTTATGAAACTTTCTGGCCGGCAATCTACGCCAATAGAATAGCCCTCAATTTTCAATTACGGCCCCGTGTTCTTATTAAGGAGACGGGGCTGTGTTTTTATGTTGTATAATAAACCCGTTATTGATAAAACTTGCAATAAGGAGCCTCTCTTTGTCCTGCATACCTCAATACACCCAAACCTTGCGGGCACGCGGCTATCGCATGACGCCCCAGCGCCTGTCTATTTTGCAAGCCTTGCATGAAGGTGGGCATCTCTCCCCGGCGCAGATTTACGAACGCGTCCACCAGACCGGCATGACGGAGACGACCGTCTATCGTACATTGGAGTTTCTGGCTGAGAACGGTGTTGTGAATCCCGCCCAGGTCGGCGGCGGACACCTGACCTATGAGCTGGCCGGACATGATCACCACCACCTGGTCTGCCGGGCCTGCGGAGCGCAGATGGATCTTGAACCCGATTCGCTCCGGGATACGATTTCCAAACTTGAACGCCAGACCGGTTACCAGATCGATGCCGGCCACCTGACATTCTTCGGGTTGTGCCCGGAATGTACGCCAAAATCATGAGAGGAGGAATTATGTCACAATTCAAAGCTGCTCTTAAATTCCTCACGCGGGGAACACCCCGCAGCCTGATGCTTTATTATGTCATCTTCATCGCTTGGTTACTTACAACCGCCATGCACATCCCCGATGGGTATCTCAGCCCCGTCACTTCGATCATCATGTTCATCATCGTCCTGCCATTTTGGGTCATGGGGGTCAGGAAGCTGCGCGAGAAGATGACAGCCAAGAATGTACCGTTGATCGCCCTGCTGGCCGCCTTTTCGTTCGTGATTATGATGTTCAACGTACCGATACCCGGAGGCACGACCGCTCATGCGGTTGGCGGGGCGCTGGCCGCAATTATCATGGGTCCTGAGATTGCGACAATGGCCGTATCGATTGCGCTGGTCATCCAGGCGTTTTTCTTCGGAGATGGAGGCATCCTGGCGCTAGGTGCAAATTGCTTCAACATGGCAGTCGTGCTGCCCTATGTCAGCTATGCCATCTACCAGGCTATCTCGAAAAACCAGCCGATAACCTCCAAACGGCATATCATCGGGGCTGCGCTCGGGGGCTGGACTGGCCTGACGGTCGCCGCCTTCTTCGCCGGTTTTGAATTTGGCATCCAGCCAATGTTGTTCCATACGGCGAATGGCACCCCTCTTTATGCACCTTATCCCCTCTCAGTTTCCATCCCGGCAATGGTCTTTGCCTACGCATTGGTTGCCTCGCCCGTGGAAACATTGGTGACTGCCCTGGTGGTTGCCTATTTGCAGCGCGCCAACCAATCTGCCCTGGAATTTGTCAAAAAGCCCGAAATTCCACCTAAATCAAGCGGGTTTGCAAAATGGCGTGTCCTGTGGATTGTGCTGGCGGTTTTGATTGTGCTGGTCCCGATTGGCCTGCTGGCGCCCGGCACAGCCTGGGGGGAATGGGGTGCGCAGGAACTGACCAGTCGGGGACTCGCCTTTGTTCCTCAGGGTATGGCCAAGCTCTCCGGACTTTGGTCCGCTCCAATGTCTGGCTACGATCTGCCTGCCTTGAGAAATTCCAATCTAGGCTACATCCTTTCGGGAATTGTGGGGACAATTGTCATTGGAATAATTGCCTGGCTGTTTACGATGCTGGTAACCATACGAAAATCGGAAGCCAGGTAAACATAGCCACCCCGTCAGCTAAACGCACCCGCCGGAGCAGTTTCGTCGAGCGGACACTGATTGATATCAATCATACCCTGGAGCAGTCCGTGTTTGCCGAGGTCACCGCCCGGCAGCCGGGATTGCTCCAGGGGCTGGATCCGCGCCTGAAAATCATCGCCATGCTGATGCTGTTGCTGGCGGTCAGCCTTTCCCACAATCTTTGGATCATTGTGGCGCTTTACTTTCTGGTCCTCGGCATGGCGTATTTCTCGAAAGTGCCCCTGGGTTTTTTTGTCAAGCGTGTCTGGTTGTTTATCCCCTTCTTCACCGCCATCATTGCATTGCCGGCATTCTTCATCGTTCCGGGGCCGACCTGGGTCCATCTGCCGCTTGGATTGGTTATCACAACGACCGGTGTGCAGACAGCCTTGTTCCTCCTGCTGCGGGTCGGAACATCGGTTTCGGTCGGTGTTCTGCTCATTCTTACCACACCTTGGAATAGCGTCCTCAAGGCACTAGGGGTTTTGCGCCTCCCGGCAGTGGTTATCCTGATGCTTGGAATGACTTACCGGTATATTCACCTGCTTCTCAATATTACAAATGATATGTTCCTCTCCCGGAAGAGCCGCCTACTGCGTCCGCTGACCGGGGCCGAGAATCGACGGTTGATCGGAGCCATATCTGGCGCCCTACTGAGCAAATCGCTGGAGATCAGCAGCGAAGTGTACCTGGCTATGCAATCACGCGGCTTCCGGGATTACCCTCGCACGATCGACACCTTCGAGATGCGCCCGGCTGACTGGGCAGCCGGTCTGATCGTGTCACTATTGACTCTGGCGGCGATCTGGTTGGGGGGGTGATTTCACTTTATTTTTTAGGATTTATCCATGGACAACGAGTTGATTTTTAAAGTGACCGATCTGTGTTTCGCCTACGATCAAAAAATCCCTGCCCTGGACCTTGTTAACCTTGCTGTCACGTCGGGGGAAGGCCTGGTCATCCTGGGCGCGAATGGATGCGGGAAGAGCACGTTGCTGAAGATCCTGGACGGGTTATATTTTCCCGATCGGGGTTCCGTGCTTGCCTTCGGAAAACCGCTGACCGAGGCAGCTTTCCTGGAAGATGCCTTCAACTTCGATTTCCGCCGGCAGGTCGGCCTGGTGTTCCAGGACAGCGATGTGCAACTGTTCATGCCGTCTGTGTGGGACGAGGTCGCTTTTGCCCCCCTGCAACTGGGAACAAGCCAGGAGGAGGTGAAAGATCGCGTTGCATCGGCCCTGGCGGCATTACAAATAGAAAAATTGCGTGACCGTCCTCCGCACCAGCTGTCCAATGGAGAAAAGAAGCGTGTTGCACTGGCCACTGTCCGCAGCCTCGATCCGGAGGTTTGGCTATTGGACGAACCGACCAGCGGCCTGGACCCGCGCAGCCAGGGCTGGCTGGTGGAGTTCATCATTAGCCAGCGGCAGTCGGGGAAGACACTCGTCGCCGCGACTCATGACCTAGCCATTGCTGAACAGATCGCCACCCGCATCATTGTATTCGACGAAGACCACCACATTGCCGCATCAGGGGATCCAGCGGAGATCCTGGGTGACCATGAACTATTGCACAAATGCAACCTTTCCCATTTCCATGTGGCAGCAAACAGACTAGATGGGAAAGCTAAAAACAAAAAGCAAAAATCGCGCCCTTGACAGCCCATCATTTCTGCGGATAATAAATCCTAACAGGCGAGCCTATCAATAGCAATGACGGAGGAAAGTAGGTCAGCGGAAGCCGACAGGGAGATATGGGCATAGACTGAGACCCGTATCCGGTGGAAACCGATTGAAGTTCCCTTCTGAGCTGCACGGGTGAAAACGTTCCACCGTGTCAAATATTACAGTATCACGTGACAATCAAGCACGGAAACTGGAATGCTTGGCACTGGAATTAAGTGACATGTACAGTAGTCCGAGCCGCATCCCAGCGTTAGAGGGGAAGCCGATGGCAGTCGGTGATAAGTGGGCCAAATGGCCAAGCTGGGTGGTACCGCGGGAATACCCTCCCGTCCCTTCTTTGGACGGGAGTTTTGTTTATCGGAGGCAACATGCTCGATCAATTGAAACAAGTTGAAATGGAAGCTCTCGATGCACTTGAGTCTGTCCATGATGAAGCTGCGCTGGAAGCCTGGCGCGTAGCACATTTGGGACGCAGCTCGGGGCTGGTGCAGGTCTTCGGCAAATTTGGTCAACTTTCAAAGGAAGAGAAACCTGTGGTTGGTCAGCGTGCTAATGAAGTGAAAAAGGCACTTGAGTCTGCCTTTGACATCAGGTCTGAAGAGATACGGCATGCGGCGCTGAAACGTTTACTCGAACAGGAGCAACTGGATATCACCCTACCGGGACGACTCCTTCCGCTGGGTCGCCTGCATCCCGACACGCAGATTCAGCGCGAGTTGTTCCGCGTCTTCGGCGAAATGGGCTTCCAGGTTTATCGCTCACGTGAAGTCGAGAGCGATGAATACAACTTCCAACTGCTCAATTTTCCGGTCGGCCACCCGGCACGCGACATGCAAGACACGTATTTTATTGAGGCAGAGGGGCGTGGTGACAATCCCATCCTGATGCGTACGCATACTTCTCCGGGACAGATCCACGCCATGCGTGAATATTCAGCCCGCAACCTACAGGACCCACCTCCTGTGCGCATCGTCCTGCCGGGGATGTGCTATCGTTATGAGCAGATGGATGCCCGCCATGAAACCCAGTTTGACCAATTGGAAGGCCTTGCGGTTGGACCTGGCATCACTTTCAGTGACTTGAAAGGCACACTGACCGATATGGCCCGGAGACTATTTGGGCAGCAAACCCGCACACGTTTCCGGCCCTCATTCTTCCCTTTCACTGAACCCTCCGCCGAGTTCGATATCGAATGTTTCCTGTGTGGAGGTAAGGGTTGTCCGGTTTGCGGAGGAGGCTGGCTGGAGATTGGCGGCAGCGGCATGGTGCATCCGGTAGTACTGAAGAATGGTGGCTATGACCCAGCCCGTTACACCGGTTTTGCCTTTGGTTTTGGCATCCAGCGTATTGCCATGCTGAAGTATGGCATTACTGATATACGTTATTTCTGGGAGAACGATTTGCGGTTCCTGGAACAGTTTTAGGAGTGACTCATGAAAGTCCCCATTTCTTGGCTAAAAGATTTTGTCGCCATTGATATTTCGATTGCGGAGTTGGCCGGTCTCATCACCATGGCCGGCATGGAAGTGGAAGCCATTCAGATCGTCGGCCTGCCGATGCCCAAACCTGGCAGCGTGGATGCTGCCCTCACCGGCCTGGAATGGGACCGGGAGAAGATCGTAGTCGGCTCCATTTCCGAGGTCATGCCACATCCCAACGCCGACCGGCTAGTGCTGTGTAGGCTCTTCGACGGCCAGCAGGAGCACGTTGTCCTGACCGGCGCGCCGAACCTGTTTGAGTATAAGGGCAGGGGTCTGTTGGCGCATCCATTGAAGGTGGCATATGCCAAGGAAGGTGCACAGATCTACGATGGTCACCAACCTGGGCAGGTAGTGGTTACGTTGAAACGCGCCAGGATCCGCGGCGTGGATTCCTACTCCATGGTCTGCTCGGAAAAGGAACTAGGCATTTCGGAGGAACATGAAGGCATCCTGTTTCTTGACGAGGCTGCCCAGCCTGGGATACCTCTGACAGACTATATGGGTGATGCCGTCCTGGATGTGAAACTGCTGCCCAGTTATGCCCGCTGTGCCAGCATGCTTGGCCTGGCGCGCGAGATCGCCGCCATGACGGGGAAACCGTTGAAACAATCCGCGATTAGCGCTCAGCGATTAGCTGTTGGCAGACAGCAGCCAGTCATCAATAGCGGTGACTTTGCTGAAATTGAGATTACCAACCCCGAACTCAACCCACGCTTCGTGCTTGGTCTCGTCAAGGATATCAAGATACGTCCCAGTCCGCTTAAGGTGCAGCAACGTCTGAAGCTGGCTGGGATGCGTCCCATCAGCAACATTGTGGATGCCACGAACTATGCCATGCTCGAAATCGGTGAACCGCTGCATGCCTTTGATTATGACGTACTGGTCAAACGTGCAAAGGGCAAGATAGTCCATATCATCACGCGTACCGCCAGACCTGGTGAAAAGCTGGCCACCCTGGATGGAGTCGAGCGGACTCTAGATGAGAGTACCGTTCTGGTATGTGACAGCGCCGGCCCTCTCTCCATTGCAGGCATCATGGGCGGAGCTGAGTCTGAAATCAGCGAAAGGACCACGAATATTTTGCTCGAAGGCGCGGCCTGGAACTTTATTAATATCCGCAAGACTGCCAGAGCACAGAACCTGCTCTCTGAAGCCTCCTACCGCTTCTCGCGCGGCGTCCACCCGGCTATGGCCAGGCGGGGCGTCCGGCGCGGCCTGGAGCTGATGCAGGCCTGGGCAGGCGGGATGGTCACCCCCGATATGGTGGATGAATACCCGCTCCCGCCCAAAGACCCAACGGTCGAAATCACCTCCCAGGAGGTGCAACGCTGGTTGGGAATCGAGCTATCCTTGGGGCAAATCCGCTCCTTGCTGGAACGGCTTGAATTCATCTGCAAGCAAACCGGGGGGGGCAGTCTGCTGGTGACCACTCCTGATCACCGCCTCGATATCGGTGAGGGCATTGCTGGCAAGGCTGATATCATTGAAGAGATCGCCCGTATTCATGGCTACGATGCCATTCCCGAGTCTCGCATTGCCGATGAACTCCCACCGCAGCTTGGCAACCCCGCCCTCGATAAAGAGCAGCGCATCCGTGACTTGCTGGTCAACCAGGGCTTGCAGGAGATCGTCAGTTACCGCTTGACGACGCCCGAACGTGAAAATCGCCGGCTCTCACCTGATTCCCCGCCGGATGACAAGCCATATCTGCGCATCGCCAATCCACTGGCATATGAAAAATCCTTTCTGCGCCACAGCGTGCTTGCAAGTGTGCTGGAGACGGCCGAATACAACTCCAGAATGCGTGAACGGCTGGCACTGTTCGAGATAGGCCCGATTTTCATGGCCTCTGAAGCAGGTGAGCTCCCCGATGAATTGCAGCGCCTGTCCATTGTGCTTGCCGGAGTGCGCGGCCTGCCGACCTGGCAACCGTCCGACAGCACGCCGCTGGACTTTTATGATCTAAAGGGGATTCTATCTGGCTTGCTCGATGGATTGCACCTGCCCGAGGTCCGCTACGAACCCTGGAGGCATCCCTCTTTCCATCCGGGGAAGTGTGCCCGTATCCTCTCGGGTGGGAAGCAGGTCGGCGTTTTCGGCGAATTGCACCCACAGGTGCGCGAACGCTATGACTGGCCGGTCACCTATAAGGCCTGGCAGATCCTGGCGGCCGATCTGGATATAGATGCACTCCTGACCCTCTTCCCGAATCTCTATGAGACGGCGCCCGTACTGGAATACCCACCCGTGCTCGAAGACTTGGCCCTTGTGATGGACGAAAGTCTTCCAGCGGAACGCGTCGCCGAGCTCATCCGCCAAACCGGTGGAAAAGTCGTCCGGGAAGTGCGTCTATTCGATGTGTACCGCGGCGGGAAAATTGGCCCCGGCAAAAAGAGCCTGGCTTACAGCATTACTTACCAGGCCGACGACAAAACCTTGAATGATAAGGATGTGGCTGGAATTCGAACGCGCTTGCTGCGCCGGCTTGAGCAGGAACTGGGCGCCGTGTTAAGGAGTTAATGGGAAGATTGGCTTGCTTGCGGTTTATTTTTTTGGAGATTTGAGCGTGGTAAGATTCATCAGATATTTATGTGTGGAATCACTGGCTTCCTAGACATTTCCCAAAATAAAGATCCAACATCTTTTCATGCGACTATCGCCCACATGATGGAAACAATCTATCACCGTGGTCCGGACGATAGCGGTGATTGGATGGACGCTGAAAGTGGGATCACGTTTGGATTCCGCCGTCTTGCCATCTTGGATCTCTCACCGGCTGGTCACCAGCCCATGATTTCTGCTGATGGCCGTTATGTCATTGTTTTTAACGGCGAAGTCTACAATTTCAACCAACTTCGAAGTGAACTGGCCGTTTTAGGCCATGTTTTCCGGGGACATTCCGATACCGAGGTCATGCTGGCGTCCATTTGCCAGTGGGGGATTCAAGAGGCAGTGCAGCGTTTTAATGGAATGTTTGCCTTTGCAGTGTGGAACCGCCGCGAGCACCGACTGACCCTGGTACGTGACCGGCTTGGGATTAAACCCCTGTATTATGGCTGGGCCGGCAGTGTCTTTCTCTTTGGGTCAGAACTCAAAGCTGTTAAAGTGCATCCTGCCTTTCATGCTGAGATCAATCGGGGTGCGCTGGCACTCTACCTGCGCCATAACTATATCCCCTCTCCCTATACGATCTACACGGGCTTTCGCAAACTCTTGCCGGGCACGACTCTTACCATTACAGGAAATCAACCGGGTGAATTACCCGATCCCGAACCATATTGGTCGGCCCGGGAGGTGGCTGAATCTGGGAGTACACACCCGTTTGAAGGGTCTGATCAGGATGCGGTTGGCGAATTGGACACTCTGCTGCGCGAATCGATCCGCGAGCGGATGATTGCAGATGTGCCGTTGGGAGCGTTTCTCTCAGGCGGGATTGACTCGTCTGCCATAGTGGCCCTGATGCAGGTTCAAAGCAGCCGTCCTATACAGACGTTCACCATTGGTTTCCACGAAAGTGGTTATGACGAAGCCGGACAAGCCAAAGAAATTGCCCATCATTTGGGTACTGATCATACAGAGCTCTACGTTACCTCACAGGAGGCACAGGCGGTTATTCCACGTTTGCCAACCCTTTTTGATGAACCATTCTCCGATTCCTCTCAAATCCCTACTTTCTTGATTTCTGAACTTGCCCGGCAACATGTTACTGTCAGTCTCTCTGGGGATGGCGGCGATGAAATCTTCGGCGGCTACAATCGTTATTCTTGGGTGCGTAAAATCTGGAATACCACCGGCTGGTTGCCCGATGCTTTCCGGACCTTCGGCTCGGCCGCTTTGCAACAGATACCTCCGGCTGTCTGGGATAACTTTCTCTCGAACCGGTTCATTCCGACTCGATGGCGCGTTTCCGAGCCTGGTGAGAAAATACGTAAAGTTGCAGAGAGTCTCTCAACCGATAGTCCTGAAGCCATCTACTTGGACCTGGCTTCCCATTGGAAAGATCCTTCTATGGTGGTGCGCGGTGCTACTGAACTCCCAACCCTTTTTACCTGCCGGGATTCCTTGGCGCAATTGCAGGATTTTACTTCCTGGATGATGTACATGGACTTGGTCACTTACTTGCCGGATGACATTCTGACCAAGGTTGACCGGTCCAGCATGGGCAACAGCCTGGAATCACGCGTCCCATATTTGGATGATCACCAGGTGGTGGAATTTGCCTGGCGGATTCCATTGAATATGAAGATACGCAAGGGCCAAGGGAAATGGCTCTTACGGCAGGTTCTCTATCAGTACGTGCCCAAATGGATGGTAGAGCGACCGAAAAAAGGATTTGGCGTACCAATTGATTCCTGGTTGAAAGGTCCATTGCGCGCGTGGGCCGAGGCGCTGCTGGATAAAAAGCGATTATTGGATGAAGACTTTTTTAACCCTGAGCCTATCCTTCAAAAGTGGCAGGAGCACCTGACCGGAAAGCATAATTGGCAATACCATTTATGGGATGTTCTCATGTTCCAAGCCTGGCTCGAAGCAAACGGGTGAATTCTTTATGAAGGTCTTGCTGTTTGCAAATACTGACTGGTATCTCTATAATTTTCGACTTGCCCTGGTGCAAGCGCTGTGCGAACGTGGCGACGAAGTAGTATTGGTATCCCCGGATGGTCCATACGGCCCTCGCATGCAGGCAATGGGTATTCGTTGGCTGCCATTTCGACTTGCACGGCGTAACCTGAATCCTCTGGCTGAGATCCAGACGGTTGTGCGGTTG